>JBHLJZ010000041.1:0-29488 GCA_048887165.1 Candidatus Hodarchaeota archaeon
ATATTAGGAAATTTTTCAATAATAGTAGGTATATTTCTCAAAATGAATGAGTTTCCTCCAAAATGTTCAAATTTAAACCCTAACTTATTTATTTCACTTAAATTGGATTCTAAAAAGAATTTTTCGCTGGGGGATACATCAATTTTCAAGGGTGATATTAATTGTTGCCTTTTAGTTTTCAAATTTTCATAAAGACTATAGAAATATTCTTTATTGATTCGTTCTGAAGCAGCATGCTGGTCTAAAAGATAAATACCTGCTTCTCCATTTTTATTTATTCCCTCTAAAACAATATAAGTTTTATTACTTAGTTGACCAGTATATGAGACCATCCGAATTTTGGGAAAATTATCAGCGATGATAAATTTTTTTCTGATCAATGTTTCTGGTATCTTCTTGGCTTTGATATCTTCTTTTAACACATGGTCAGATAAACTTAATTGTACAGTATCTTCGATTAAACCTTCTTTTATAGTTTCAATTGAGGATAATTCTGTTTCAGGTTGTGCTTCCGTTTCAAACTCTAGCCCAAATTCTTCCGCTTCTTCTATATGGGGTAATGATTCTAGTTTATGAACTTCATTGGATACTGATGCAAATTGACTTATTTCTAATTCAGTGTATTTATCTTCTTTTTCTATAAAAATATCTTCAACAAACCCTCGAACGATATTATAAACTTTATTATATATGTACTCTTCATCCTCAAACCTCACATGTAATTTTTTTGGATGAACATTAAAATCTACAACTGAGGGATCAATTTCTAAGTATAAAATAAAAAATGGAAATTTTCCTATCATTAAAATTCCTTTATATGCCTCTTGAACTGCTCTATACAAGAGATCACTAATGATATATCTCTTATTAAGAAAGAAACTGGAGATCGCTCTATTTTTACTTGAGATTTCACTATGTCCAATTAGGCCATATAATCTCAGATTTTCTTCCACAAAATCAACATTTTCCATAAATTTAGCAACCTTCTTTCCATAAATATGAAAAACAGTGGTTTTTAAATCATTAGAGGCTGGGCAATTTAGAATATCTAATTCATTATGTCGGTATATAAAATGAAGGTTGGGATATGATAAAGCATATCTTTGAATAATATCGGTAATATGTCCAAGTTCAGTCGAGTCTTTCTTTAAAAATTTCTGTCTTGCAGGTAAATTATAAAAAATATTCCTAACTTTAATATCAGTTCCTATAGGGCAAGATATTTCCTTTTTTTCTTTGATTGCTCCTCCATCTATGATTAATTTAATACCACGTTCATTTTCCTTAATTCTGGAAATTATCTCAACCTGACTTACAGCAGCAATACTAGCTAAAGCTTCACCTCGAAATCCTAAAGTTGACAGGTTTTCTAAATCTTCAATACTTTCTATTTTACTACTTGTGTGTCTTTCAAAAGCAATTTCTATATCATCAGGACGAATTCCCTCTCCATCATCAATAATTTGAATTAAATGCTTTCCTGCTTTCCTTACAATAATTCTTACTTCTTTTGCTCCAGCATCAATACTATTTTCTACTAATTCTTTAACTATGTTAGCAGGTCTTTCAACCACTTCACCAGCTGCAATTTTTTCAGCATCTCTAATCTTTAAAATCTTAGAAGGACTCAACTTTTTACCAAATTATAATAAATTCTTTTAAAAATTTATTATTTTTATTATGTTAATATAATTCACTTTATTATTACATTTAAAATACTGCACTATTAAGATTTAAATAAATTCGTGTTTAAATTAACAATACTATTTAAAATGGTTGAAATTAATATTTTTCAGAATAAACATGATCTAGGAGTAGCAGCAGCAAAAAAGGCTACCAAATTATTACAAGAAGCAATAGAATTAAAGTATAAAGCTTATTTTATAGCAGCAACAGGAACATCGCAATTTGAGTTCCTTAAACAACTTTGTAATCACCAGGAAATCGATTGGGGTAAAATAGAGATGTTCCATTTAGATGAGTATATTGGAATTTCCGCAGATCATCCCGCAAGTTTTCGATATTATTTAACAAAAAGAATTGTAAGAAAAGTGAATCTAGGAAGGGTAAATTTTATTCACGGAGATGTTCCTGATCCAATTCTAGAATGTAGAAGATTAAATGATTTAATATCAAAAATTAACATTGATATTGCTTTTGTTGGTATTGGTGAGAACGGGCATTTAGCTTTTAATGATCCTCCAGCTGATTTTATAATAAAAAATCCTTATATTATTGTTAATTTGGATGAATTTTGCCGAAAACAACAAGTTGGGGAAGGTTGGTTCAAATCTCTTGAAGAAGTACCCAAACAAGCAATAAGTATGTCAATAAATGAGATACTTAGGGCAAAAACCATTATATGCGTTTGTCCAGAAAAAAGAAAAGCGGAAGCGGTTAAAAATTGTCTATCACATGATTCAACTGTTTCACCAGAATACCCAGCATCTATACTAAAAACTCATCCTCAAGTTTATTGTTATTTAGATGAGGATTCAGCTTCTTTATTATAGATTTGAATAAAATAAGTTTCAAATGTTAAATTTTTCTTTTAATTCAATTAATTTTTTCATAGCTTCAACCGGAGTTAAAATTTCGAGATCTATTCCTTTTAATACATCCACTATTTCTTTAATCCTTTGATCTATTACTTTTTCTTTTATAATTGAAGGTTTAAAAAAAGTTGTCTGAACAGACTTCTTTTTGATTCTTTTAACTCGTTTATCAGATGGTTCTTCTAATTGCGCTTTTAACTTCTCAATTTCAAAAACTTTTTTCCCCAAATCCTTTTCTTTCTCTACAATCTCTTCTTCGCACTTGTTTAATTCTCTTCGTTTTGTTTCCAGTTCCAGATTTACTCTTTCTAATTCTAATTTTTTTTCATCAATAATTTTATCATGGAATTTTCCATAAGTTCTCTCTTCTCCATTTTTCTTCACTGTAGCTTTAAATGGATCTTTATCTTCAATTTGCTCAAGAATTTCAAAAGCTCTAATGATAACATCATCGGGAATTCCAGCCAATTTAGCAACATGAATTCCATATGATTTATCAGTACTACCAGGTCTTAATTTTCTTACAAAATTAATAGAACCATCTTTATTTTCAATTATATCAAGATGATAGTTTTTGACTCTTGGTAAATTAATTTCTGTCAATTGATGATAATGAGTGCTGAATAACGTTTTTGCCTTTAGTTGATGTAGTTTTTCTAATGTAGCCATTGCTATACTTTGTCCATCGCTAGTACTCGTTCCTCTACCTAACTCATCTATAATGATTAAACTTTTTGGTGTAACATAATTAAGAATTTTCGCAGTTTCTGTCATTTCAATCATAAATGTACTTAATCTCCTTGCTAAATCATCAGATGCTCCTATTCGGGTAAAAATATGATCAATAACTCCTAATGAAGCTGATTTTGCAGGAACAAAACATCCCATTTGAGCAATAATACAAATTAGTGCCACTTGTCTTAAGAAAGTCGATTTTCCAGCCATATTGGGCCCAGTAATTATTAATATTTGCTCATTTTCAGTATCTAAATAACAATCGTTAGGGATAAATTTATCGGATAAATTGATTTGCTCTACAACGGGATGACGCCCCTCTTTAATTACAATTTTATCACTATCATTCATTAATGGGCGAGAATAATTATACAATTCGGCAATTTCAGCAAAATTTGCAAAAACATCTATATAAGCTAAATTCTTAGCAGTCTCTAAAATATTTGAAGTTTCCTCAACTACTTTTTCCCTAATTGTACAAAAAACTTCATATTCCAAATCATTAATGTCTTCTTCTGCTTCGACTATCTTCTCTTCTAATTTTTTTAACTCTTTAGTTGTGTATCTTTTGGCATTTTTAAGAGTCTGTCTTTCAATGTACTCATCAGGTATTTTAGGTATATATTTTAAAGTATTTAATGTAATTTGAATATAATATCCAAGAATATTGTTATGGCCAACTTTTAAACCAGAGTTCAATTTCCATCTATTCCTCTGTTCTTTCTCGTATTCAAGAAGATATTTTTTACCGTTATGGAGTACATCTCTTAGTTCATCAATCTTTTCATTAAACCCAGTCTTAATTACATTTCCTTCTCTAATAGTTATTGGACAATCATCTTTAATGGAAATCTCGATTAAACTACGTAAATCTCTAAAATCATTAATGTGGTCAATAAAGTGAGATATTTCTGGAATATCTGATTTTTCCAGAATTAAGCCGATTTTAGGGATTTTTTCTAAAGAATTTTTTATATTTATCAAGTCACGGGCATTTGAACTCCTTGAATAATTAATTCGGTTTATATATCTTTCAAGATCTCCCAGAACTTTTAGTTCTTCTCTTAAATCAGATCTAAGAAACACATCATCTTTAAATTTTTGAACTATATTTAGTCTTTGATTGATTTCTTTTATGTTTATTAATGGTTGCAGAATAATCTTCTTTAACAACCTTGCTCCCATTGGAGTGTGGGTTTTATTAAAAATTGAATAGAGAGTAGTATCCTTACCCCTTTCCCATAGAGAGGTTACCAATTCCAAATTTCTTTGGGTAATATAATCTAAATGGAGTATTTTTTCTTCTTGAATACAATTGATCTTAAAAATGTTAGGTATAATATCTCTCTGAGTTTCTTTTAAGAAAGCTAATAAACCACCTGCTGCTTGAACTGCTAACTCTTTATCTTCTAGACCAAAACTTCTTAAATTAGAAATATTGAAATGACGTTTAATTAAATTATCAGATTCTTGATAATTAAATACAAAATCGTCGTATGGTTTGATTAGGGCATCATTTAAATCTTTTAATAATAAAAGGAGACGTTCTTCTTTCTTCAGCTCATTTGGTATCACAATTTCAACTGGATCATACTGAGAGAAAATACTAAGTAACTTTTCTAAAGGATCTTTATCAATATTAGAAAAATCAGTTGTTATGAACTCTCCTGTTGATAGATCAGCAAAAGCTATACCATACCCTTTCCTTTCCTTAATAATAGCACAAATATAGTTGTTTTCATTTGATTTAAGCATATCTGTTTCTATAATGGTACCTGGCGAAAGTATTCTCACAACTCCTCTCTTAACGATTCTCCCTTTTACAGTTGATGGATCTTCTAATTGGTCAACTAATACAACTGTTTGACCCATATTAACTAAATTTTTTAAATAACTCCCTGCATGATGTGGTATCCCTGCCAGTGGATATGAATCGCTTCCAACTTTTCTTTTAGTTAAAGTAATACCTAAAAGATTTGATACTCTAATAGCATCTTCATAGAAGAATTCATAAAAATCGCCCATCCTATAAGCCAGTATGTGATTCGGATACTTTTCTTTATACTTTTTTTTTACACTGAACCAATGTTTCATCATTGGGGTAAGATCTTTAAGTTTAAGATCATCAACAGACACTTTATCACTCACTATTAGAAGAAATTCAATTCTCAGAAATAAATATTACAAGTCTATTAGTTTTTAATTGAAATAAATTTGATTTATTATAGTTTTAATAATGAGTATATCAATATTAAATCCAAGGAGTAATATCCAAAGTTTGAACCCAAGGACTCATTCGTAGTTATTTAAATTTTTCAGTTCTATTAAATAAATTCATTTCTTCTAAATCATTTTCCACTCATTAACTATATATTCAATTAAAATTTTATTTCTATTAAGCGAAATTTAATGCCCAAGAAGTGAATTTAATTTTATGATAATTGATGCACATTGTCATTTTTGGCTGAAAGATTTAATATCCGATGATTTAATTCAAGTTTTGAAAGCGATTGCAAAGCAATATAGATTTGATTTGGATCTTATTTTAAATGGTTCTGCTGAAAGATTAATAGAGGAAATGAATGAAGCAGGAATAGACAAAACAATATTACTTTCTGTTGATGGTGATCTTCATTTCGAATCAAAAGTTACCTATCAAGAATATAATGACATTTTAGCTAAAAATCTTAAAGAATATCCTGATAGACTTATCGGATTTGCTGGAATAGATCCTAGGAGAGGAAAATCTGCTATCCAAGAACTTGAGAGATGTGTTGATCTAGGCTTTAGCGGTGTTAAGCTATGGCCTTTAACTGGCTTTTATCCTGATGATTTGAAATTTTATCCATTTTATGAACGAGTACAGGAACTTGAAGCTGTTATATTATGTCATACTGGTTTAGGACCTTCAAAAACCTATCTTAAATATTGTCGACCTGCTTATGTGGATACTATTGCTGTAGATTTTCCTGAAATCAAATTTATCATGGCTCATATGGGTGATCCATGGACAAATGAAGCTATCGCAGTGGCGACAAAAAACCCTAACGTTTACATTGATATTTCTGCGTGGGAACCGGTTTTTAAAATAGCCCCATTTAGCTTCTTTCAAACAATAATACAAGCAAAAATGTCTTGTGGAATAAATAAAATTCTTTTTGGAACTGATTGGCCTTTATTTACACCAATTTTATCTCTTAAAGATTGGGTAGAAGGAATTAAAAAGATGAAATTATCACCTCCTTTAAAGTTAATGGGTTTATCAGAATTTACTGATGAAGAAAAAAATAAAATTCTAGGAGAAAATACCGCAAAAATACTTGGTATATAGAAAGTAAATCAGGAAGCAATAAAAATTATTAATTTCTCTTTTTTTTTAAATTATAAATGCTTTTCAAGCCATATATACAAATCTTGGAACACTTGGGCTCTGCCCTTTTCATTCCATAAATCATGAAGAAGGCCATCATATTCTCTATAAGCTTTGTCTTCACTTTTTACCTTGTTAAAAAATTCTTCATTTTTTTTTTTATCAACTAATTTATCATTTCCAGACTGTTGAATTAATATAGGACATATCAATTCTGAGGCGTTATTTATTGCCCATTTCATGGCACTATTGATTTCAGATAATGTTTTTGCAGTAATTGTTTCTAATTTATTCTTATCTGCGATTTGTTTTCTTAAAATTTTAAGATCACTTGTTAGTTGGTTTTGATCGATGCTAATTTTTATTAATTTATTTGGAGCTAATTTCGCAACTGAACCAGCTAATTTTTTAGCAATTTTTTTATCAACTAACGATTCTAAAAATAAGCCTAATGTAGGTGATGACACAACAACACTAGGTAAGCCAGGATGGTTAATAGCGTAAATTATACTTATCAATCCTCCTAAGGAATGTCCCATTAAAAAAACCTTCTTCTCTCCAGCATCTTTACGAACAACATCCATGAATAGTAGAATATCCTTTTGAATGTGATCTAAACTATCAATATGTCCCGGAAATTCTCCAGCGTTTCTCCAGTGACCCCTTAAATCAAAAGCATAAACTGCATAACCTTCATTGGTCAGAAATTCGGCAAGCGATTTCAATCTGTCTGAATGAGTGGCTAGATCATGGATAGCAACGATGTATGCTTTAATATCGTTATCAGGTATCCAATATTGATAAAAAAGGTTTTTTAATTCTCTCCCTTCAAAATATCCAGACTCGTTCTTCACTTATTTTTCCCTCAGAATCTCATTTGAAAATTAAGATTAATAATATTAGTTAGCTAAAATATTAAAATAATGCTCATAAATATGAAATAAAAAAATTTTATATTATTCTGTAAACTTCTTATTAAATAATAATTGTTTATTATCAAAATGATATCCCTTTAGGTTTTTTGTATGAATGAAAAGGAGAAAGAAGAAGAAGTAATTAATATTGTTATCCATGGACGCGGTGGGCAAGGTGCTGTAACTGCTTGTGAGATTATTGCTGAGGCCGCATACTTAAGTGGTAATTTTACAGATGTACACGCTTATCCTTCGTTTGGTGCTGAAAGGAGAGGCGCTCCAGTTCAAGCTTTTGCTAAGTTATCTCGAAAAGAAAAAATCTGGGATAGAGCTCAGATAGAACACCCTAACATTTTAATTATTTTTGATGAGACTGTTTTAAGTAAAGAAATAGCATCAACCCTTAAGAGTGGTGGCATTTTTATCATTAATTCAGAAAGGGATCCAGAATATTTTTCCAAAGAATATAATTTCAGCGAGGAAACAAAAATTGTTGTAGCAGATATTAGTGATTTGGCGTTAAAAAAACATTTAACAATAGATGGTAATCCTGTTATTAATACTCCTATTCTTGGTTTACTTTCAAAAGCTTTACCTGAATTAAAATTATATAATTTAGAAAAAGTTGTATTCAATAAAATGGGCCAAAAATTAGGACAACTCAATGTGGAGTTAATCGAAGAAGGATATAATTTAGCTAAGATATTATAGAAAATTCTAAATCAATTTTAACTATTCAATTGGTAATTTTACTATAAATTTACTTCCCTTATATCTTCCTTCTGATTCTGCCCTAATTTCCCCGTTGTGTAAATCCACTATCTCTTTTGTTATATATAATCCTAAACCAGATCCTTGAATATCCAAAAATTCATAGCCATTTCCATATCTTTCGATTTTTCCGAATCTTGTAAATAAAACATCCATTTCTTCTTTAGTTAAACCAATCCCATTATCTATGATTGAAATCTCAGCCCAATTCTTTACTTTTTTTAGAGTGATCCTAATTTTTCCCTCTGGAGGCGAATTTTTAATTGCATTGGATAATAAATTAAGAATTACTTGCTCAATTCTAATTTTATCAATATTTATTAGTAGGGTATCGGGAATTATAAGATCAAAATCAATTTTTCTTGACTTCACTAAATACATCATCTCTTTTGCGCTATTTCTTATAATATCACTTAAATCCTCAGGCTTTTTACTTAATTGAAGCTTATCATATTCAATTCTTGAAATATCAGTTAAGTTTTCAACCAAATCTCTTAATCTTTTCCCGCCTTTCTCTATTACTTGTAATATTTCTAACATTTCCTTATTAAATTTATCTTCATATAACGTTAAAAGGAGTTCGGCTCCTCCGATCACTGAAACGAGAGGTGTTTTAAGTTCATGAGACACTCGAGAAATAAGATTTTTCCTTATAGTATCAAGTTCTTTTAATTTTCTTATTTCTTCAGCAACAAGAAAATCTGCTTCTTTTCTCTGCGTAATGTCAGTGAAAATTGCTTGAACATATACCTCATCATCTATCTTAATAATTGATGCTTGTAAATTAGTCCAAATCAAACTCTGATTTTTTTTGTATAATTGAATATCCACTCGATGAACCCTCTCTCCTTTTATAAACTTTTTGAATAAATCTACAACAGTGGGTAAGTTTTTTGGATGTATAATATTAAGATCTTTAAAATGATTACCTATCATATCTTCTCTATTATATCCTAACATTGCCTCCACAGTTGGATTACAATCAATAATAATCCCCTTTGAGTTTAATATAATAATTGTAAATGGAGTATTTTCAAACAATCCCCGGAACTTTTGTTCAGATTCTTTTAACTTTTTTTCTAAATTAATATTTTCAGTTACATCAATAAATGTTCCATCAATTCTTATAGGCCAACCTTCATCGTTTCTTATTAAATGTGAGTTTAATTCAACAACAATTTTCTCCCCTTTTTTGGTAAGAGCGTTACATTTATAGTTGCGTGCTACACCTTTCTTCATAATAAGATCTAAATATTCACTACGTTTTTCTGGAACCTGCCAAAAATCTGTGACGTTTTTATCAACCAAGCTTTCTGTAGGATCATATCCTAATATTGTATTATGTGCTGTATTATGGTTTAACATCTGACCATCTAAGGTTACTTGATAAAAACCAACATCTAAATTTTCGATTAAAGTTCGATATTTAAGTTCAGATTCCTTTAAATTCTCTACTGCAATTTTTCTTTCTGTAATGTCTTCTGTATTTACGATTATTAAATCAGGTTCGACACTAACATAATTTACTGAGAGAAATTTTTCTTGATCTGGAAATTTAAACTTGTATTCCATCTCTCGGGTTATATGGACTTTTTCATCCATACATCGATGGAGATCTTCTATAATGTCAGGGCGATCTTTATATAATTGTGATGCTTTGACTCCTATAAAATTTTTAACATTTCCCCGAGTTATTTTTTCAGCAGCATTATTGAAATTTATTAAAATGAAGTCTTTATCTAATTTTTGCCAAGTATAAGCAGGTATCGGTCCTTCTTTATATATAGCTTTAAACATTTCTTCAGAAGTTTGAATTTTTTGAGCTGCTTTTTTCCTCTCAGTTATATTAACACCAATTCCTAATATAGCATATACTTTTCCTTCCTTTTTCAAAGGAATACCATAAGTTTCAACATATAAAAAATTACCATCTTTTGTTTTGATTTTATATTCACTACGTTTAGACTGTTTTCCTTTTGTAAAGATTTCTTTTGTAACCTCAAATGCTTTCTTTAGATTATTTTCATCAACTAAGTCAACAAATGAAATTTGAGGGATTTCTTCCCTTTCATATCCTAAAGTTAGTAAAGTTATATCATTAGCATCTAGGAAATTCCCTTTTAAATCATTTACATAAATTAAATCTAAAGAGTGTTCGAAAAGATCTTGAAATCTTTTCCGTATCTCTTCTTTATTATACTCCATTCTCATAACACTAAAATATACTAATAATTCTTATTTTGAATTTTTTCTAAAAAAATTATGACATTCTTCAATATTTATTTCTTTCTTAAAGGAAAATCTTACTTATATAAAAAAATAAAATAACTATAAGTAGAATATGAGGAACAAGGCATTATAAGAGAATAATAAATAATTAAAATAAAATCCTCCATCAATCCTTATTTAAATTAATAGCAAGAATTTTATGTCAATAGTTATTAATTTTTATATTAACTTGTATTCATTGATTTGTGTGACATCTATGACAGATACTAAAAAAGATTATCAGAAAATTCTAGGATCTGTTCAAAAACCAGTAAAAGGGGAGGCTGGAAAAACCGGTACTTGGAGTTCAAAAAAACCCATAATAGATCTTAGTAAATGCATTCCAGTAAAATCTGGTAAATTTGCTTGCTTTAACTGTTGGCTATACTGTCCTGAATCTGTAATTTCTCGAACTATTCCACCAGAAATAGATTTAGAATACTGTAAAGGATGTGGTATATGTATGGAAGAATGTCCCGTAGATGCAATTAAAATGGAGGATGTTGAGATGAAATGACTGAAAGTAATTTAAAAACAGAAGATTCGAAAGAAGAAATTAAAATATTAACAGGAAATCATGCTGCTGCTCATGCTTTCAGACAAGCGAAAGTTGGGGTGGTTTCTGCCTATCCAATAACTCCACAAAGTCCAGTTGTAGAAAAAATAGCAGAATTTATTTCTCAAGGAGAACTAAATGCTCGTTTTGTTAAAGTTGAATCTGAGCATTCTGCTTTAGCAGTTTGCTGTGCTGCTTCAGCCACAGGATCTAGAGTGGGTACTGCAACTTCTGCTCATGGACTTGAATTAATGTATGAAATGCTTCCTTGGGCAGCAGGAAACAGATTACCTATAATAATTGATTTAGCTACACGTAGTCTTGGGGCTCCTTGGTCAGTTTGGACAGACCATAGTGATTTCATTACCATCAGAGATGTTGGATGGATTCAATTTATGTGTGAGGATAACCAAGAAATCTATGATACTAATATACAGGCATTCAGAATTGCTGAGGATTCTCGAGTCTTTTTACCTATAATAGTTGCCTATGATGGATATATTCTCTCTCACACAATGATGCCTGTTAAATTAGAAAAACAAGAAGAAATTGATGATTTCTTACCACCCTTAAAGCATCATATTAATCTATCTGATATTTCAACGGTTAAGGGAATTGATCCTGTTACCACCCCTGATACACGAGATAGAGGGAGAGAAGGTACGGCACCAGGATATTACGAATACCGATATGCTTTACAGAAATCATTAGAAAATTCGATAGAAATAATTCAAGAAGTTCATGATAAATTTGCTAAAAAATTTGGTAGATCATATGGTAATGGTTTATATAAAACTTATCAATTTGATGATGCAGACGTAGTAATATTTGCTATGGGTTCAATTGCATCTCAATCAAAGTTGATTTTAAAAAAATTAAGAGAAAAAGGAGTGAAAATAGGGTTAGTTAGTTTAAAACTTTTCAGGCCTTATCCTGCAAAACAACTAAGGGACTTATTGAAAGAGAAGAAAATCATTGTTGTTTTTGATAGAGAAATTGGATATGGTTATGAAGGAGTTCTCAGTTACGAACTTAAATCAGCTCTTTATGGATTAAAGCAAGCTCCCTACATTAAAGGTTTTATACTTGGTTTAGGGGGAAGAGATGTAACAAATAAACAATTAATTGATGGTGTCGAAAGAGCCATAGAACTGTCCAAATTAGGAGAAATTTCTCATACTACAGAATTTTTAGGGTTAAAATTAGATGAATTAAAGGAATATGATGAATCAACTTTTTATGAGGAGGTGAAAAAATAATGGTTAATGTTATGGATTTGCCTGAAGAAGAATATATCTATCCTGGAAATAGAGCATGTGCTGGTTGTTCCATGGCTTTAATATATAGAATTGCATTAAAAGCACTTGGCAAGAATACTATTATAACTGTACCTGCAAGCTGTTTAACAGTATTGCATGGAATGCAAGGATTTTGTACGACGAAAGTTTCGGTACTTCATACTCCATTCGCTACTACTGGGGCTTCTGCTTCTGGAATAGTTGCATCACTTGAAGATAAAGGTCTATCTGAAGAAATTAATGTTGTCGCCTTCGCAGGTGATGGTGGAACAGTAGATATTGGTATTCAGAGTCTAAGTGGAGCTGTTGAAAGAGGAACGAATTTTATCTTTGCTTGCTATGATAATGAGGCTTATATGAACACTGGTGTTCAAAGAAGTGGTAGTACTCCTCCAGGAGCATTTAGTACAACAACTCCTAATGGAAAAGTTGGATATAAGAAAAATATGGCTAAAATATTAGAAGCCCATGGAATTCCGTATGTTGCTACTGCAATATCCTCATACCCTCTTGATCTATACGAGAAATTTTCTAATGCTAAAGAGATTCACGGACCAAAATATATTCATATTTTAGCACCTTGTCCGCCAGGTTGGGGTTATGAACCAAAAGACTCCATTGAAATTGGAAGACTCGCGGTTCAAACAGGATTTTGGCCGTTATATGAGATAGTAGAAGGAAAATTCATTTTATCTAAGGAAAGTAAAAGATTCTTAGATGCATCTAAAAGAAAACCTATTGAGGAGTATTTAAAAGCTCAAAAAAGATTTAAAAATCTTTCAGAAGATCAAATTCAAAATTACCGGGACTATATTAATAATCTTTGGGAAGAAATTAAAGATAGAGTAGCAGAATAATTTATTTTCAACAATTTCTAATTTTATCATTCTCTTATTTTAATATATTCAAATATATCGTATTTTAGATAGAAAATATTAAAAATCACTGCAATTTAAAAATAAATGATTAGTAATGATTAGAACCTACATTTTTAATGAAGTAAAGAATACATGGGTCGAAGAGAATGAAAACTTATTATATTATGACATTTGTGCGTTTCTAGATGAGGAAAATAAAATAATTTATTTATGGAGTGGACCAAAAAGCACTAAAGACCGCTATAAAAAGAGTGTAGCTTCCTTACAAGATCTTATATCTAATTTTCCAAACATTAATTTCCAAATTAATGCATTAGCAAGTTATATTCCTAGTTTTGTTCAAGAAAAGCTCGATATAATGTTAAAGGATATAAAGAAAGAAGAAGAAATTGAAAAATACAAATTTTCAAAATTTACTACTATAAGATTTTACTTTATTTTTCTACTTATTTCAATTTCTCTTCCAATAATTTCTCTAATAAATTTGAGTTCTTTCTTATCATGGAATACAAGCAATAATAATTTCGCTGTAAATGCCGATGTTTATCAAAAGTGGTATTCTTTTTCTAACTTATTAATGGGAATTACGTTAATAGTCTTCATATTATGTTTAACTATTGGTATATATGAAATTGAACATCAAGTTATCATTTTTTCATTAATCGGACTAATAATTTGTATTGGAATTGTTCTATATTTACAACAAGGAGTCTTTATATTTTTATTTCAAGAAGGATCAACCGCCTCTACATATTTAATTAAAAAGGAGGATCTTATGTTATTTTTCCTTTTAAATCTAATTGGCATTAGTATTTTTGAAGTTCCTAATATATTAAAATTCTTGGTCTTCATCAAAACCTATAGGAAATATATTTTTTAAGGTATTATTTATTATAATTAACATATTTTCAATTGAAAAGTATTAAAGGTTAAAAATTAATCAAACTAAACATTATGGCTGAAGCTGCTAAGATACTTCCAACATTAGAGAAAGAAGATCTGAGAATTTTAATGGCAATTGAAATAGGAATGAAGCGTTCTGAATATGTTAAATTAAATGATATTAAATTCTATTCTAGATATCCCATGGAAGAGACTTTATTCAGATTAAAAAGGGTTCATAAAAATGATTTAATTATTAGAGAGACCTCCTATGAAGTTGGTTATACACTAAATTCTATTGGGTATGATATATTAGCTCTTCACAGCTTAGTGGAAAAAAATATTATAAGTCAATTAGGCCCTCTTATAGGACAAGGTAAAGAGTCAGACGTCTATAGTTGTATGGATGATCATGAAAATATTTATGCATTAAAAATCTACAGAATTGGAAGAACAAGTTTTAAAAATATTAAGCGGTTTAGGAGTTTTGTGGGTGAAAGAACCCATTTATCTTGGTTATATGTTAATAGACTCGCTGCAAAGAAGGAATTTAACGCTTTAAAAAGGATATATAAATTAAAACTGAATACTCCCAAACCATTAGCTTATAATCGGCATGCTATTGTGATGTCATACCTAAGAGGAAAGGAATTAGCACATTTCGTATATATAAAGAATCCAGAGAAAATTTTTAATAAAATCATTAAACAAATGAAACAGATCTTTCAAAAAGGAAACATGATACATGGAGATCTGGGAGAGTTCAATATTGTTTTAGATGAAAAAGAAAACATATTAATAATTGATTGGTTACAATGGGTTCCTTCTAATCACCCAAACGCAAAATCTTTGTTAGAACGAGATATTAACAATTTAAGCAATTATTTTAATAAAAAATTCAATATAGAAAGTAATCCCGAACAAATAATAGAAAGCTTCTATAAGTAATAGATCAAAACTTATTTTTTTAAGACAAATCCCTGGATTATAACGTCTTCTAACTTTTCAAACGATTTTATTTCTAAGTCTTGTATAAAAGACTTTATCACCTTTAGCAGTTTCTTCAGATTTAGATTTTTTTTTAAGATGCTTAATTTAAATTCAGCTCCATTTTTAGCTGATCTTATCAACTCTTTCAACCCTAAATTAACATTTTTTAAATTTTGAAATGTTGTTATTGAAAAAATCGAGTCAAAAATATTAGATCTTAAAGGTAAATATTCAATATCAGAAAGTATTAAATTTATATTTATCTTGGTGGTTAATCTTTTTAATTTAACATGAAATACTTTTAGCATTTTCCAAGATATATCAGTTCCGATATAGGAACATTCATTTTGAACTTTTATTAAATCAAGAAATTCAAATAAAAGTCCTGTTCCACATCCTGCATCGATTAAGATTTTATCCTTTAATTTGAAATCTTTTAAAATTAAATCGTATTTCTCTTTTTGAATTTCTTCGTATCTTTTATCATAAAATAACGATGTAGAGTTATAATCTCTGATTATTTTCTTTTTTTTATCAGGCTTCTTTTTAAATCGTTCCAAAAAAATTACCAATAAATATAATATATGACTGGAATGATTAATATCCGATAAAAAGGTTTTAATTCAAAAAAGTTTTTATTTAAATTATATTTTTTAAAATTATATTATTTATTTTTTCTTTTAAAGGTTAAAAAATGTCAAATAAAAACAACAATGTTTCAAAATCGAAAAATCCATTAACTATACTACAAAACGCTCAAAACTCAATAATCATATTAAGATTAAAAGATGGTACTGAGTATAAGGGTTTATTAAAGGAAATTGACGCTTATATGAATATGATTTTAGAAGACGCAATTGAAATCATGGATGGCTCTCCCGTTGCTAAATATAACGAAATTTTCATTAGAGGAAATAACCTGTTGTTCATTAAACCCGATGCTTCCCAAATTATGTAAAATGATATTGTAAATTGAAGCGTAATAACAACTCTTTCTCTCTATATTCAGTAGTGGGTTATGGAACCTTTATTACACGCGATTATTGGAGAGACAAAAGGAATGTAGAAGTTTGTTTAGTTAAAAACTTCATTAGAATATTTCCTAAAGGTAATTGGTTTCCCTACGTCCTTCCATATAAAGGTGCTTCATTCTATGGTTTAAAATTCGATGTGACTCATAAGGAACTTTCTCATTTAGATTTTTATGAGGGTGTTTCTGAAAGTTATTATGATCGAAAATTGATTGATGTTGTTTTAAAAAATAAGAAGAATATCAAAGCATTTCTTTATATTCCATCTGAAAGAACAATCTCCTCTGAAAATTTAACTCTAGATCTAGATAAAAATGATAGATGGAAGGAAGAAATTAGGAAGTATCCTGAAATTATAAAGAAGTTTCCTGAATTAATCTTGTAATAATTCTATATTCTTAGCATACACGTTATTATTCTTTATGATGGCATATGAAGCTGGGTTAGGAGCAAAATAACCTCTATAGTTTGCTGATGAGAAGATTGATAATAATTTACCATTAAAAAACCATTGATATCCTTCAGAAAAGCATTCATGAGCCCTTATAAGAAGTTTTATATTATTATATTGCATAAATGTGTCGAAAGCTACTTTTCCAAAGAATTTAATTCCAGGACCTCTAAAACTATTTGAAAAGTTTAATTCATCAATATCCTTAGGATCATTCCATAATATCTGGTAAATGCCGTTAAAGATCGATTTAGCTAGATCATCACTGAATTCTAACGGTCTAATTCCTCTAAGCTTTTTTAAAATGTCTAGATCTTCCGGAATTCCACCATGTAAGCATAAGATTGAATTATTAATTAAGAAACAAATCGGCAGGACTTGATATAAGGATAAAATTTCTTTAAATTTATCAGGATCCTTGAATTTATCCAGAAATTCATAATAAAAGCCATAAGCTTGATTCATTTCAAATGTTTCATGATTTCCTTTCAATAAGTAATATTTAGTAGGATTAAGTATTTTTAAAATTAATACTAAAATTAAACACTCTAATTGTTTTATTCCTCGATCAACTATATCTCCTAAAAAAACAATATATTTAGGATTATTCTGATTAATCATTTCAATAATTTTTTCTAAAGATTGTAAATTTCCATGAATATCGCCAATAACATAGATTTCATCTTCAGGATTGTCTAAATTAAGCTCCATTAATAAGTATTCATTTTGAAAAATCTCTTTAGCACTATTTAAAATACATGATATTCCTGTAAAGTCCAATTGAGAAATTAATTCTGGCTTTTTAATTAACTTATCAAAACTATTTTTATTAATCATTATGATAATTCACTATGATTTAATTTTGCTCAGCTATATATTAATTTTTTTTTAATTAGTTGCCTTTTATTAAAACGGAACTTTAAAAATTAAAATAGGATATAATGAATTAAAGTAATTTATCGAAAATATTCATTTATAATATGAAAAAACCACCTAATACGGATTTTATTTCTATTTTTCAACGAATAATTACTAATTTTGAAAATTTAAGATTTAAAGAAAAAGGTATGAAACAGTCTTATGGAATTGTATATACTCCAAAAGAATTAGTTGAATTTATTGTTGATAATGTATTTAAAATCTATTTTATTGAATTATTTCAAAAATTTAACATACCTACTAAAAAATGTGAAGAGTTTTCAACCGTTATCTATAATAATCGGCACATTTTCAAAGATAAGATTGAAATTATCAAGATTTTAGATCCTGCATCTGGTTCAGGTAGATTTTTAATATCAATCGCAAAATATCTCTTTAAATTATACAAGTTATTGAATTCAGATGAAAGTTATTTTGAACTTAAAAAAAAAATAATTGAAAATAATTTATATGGGGTTGAGATTGACAATTCCGCTTACTTTATCTCAAAAATTAGGTTATTAGATTGGTTATATTCAAATGAAGAAAAATATCACAATATCAAAGATAGATTTGATAACTTTTTAGAAATTCATGATAAAGAAGCGATCATTGATATTTTAGGCATAAGGTTTAATATCTTCAATATGGATTTTTTGTTAGAATTTAATGAAAATATTTTTAACATAATTATAGGGAATCCTCCTTATGTAGAAAATAAAAAAATTAGAGATTCAAATTATAAAAATCAATTATCAAGAAGGTTTGAAAGTGCATACCGATTATATGATCTTTCGATCTTATTCATAGAAAAAGCAATAGAGTTATTGAAGGATAAGGAAGGAATATTATCTTTTATAATGCCCAATAAATTCTTAGCCGCAGATTATGGTGTTAAAATTAGAAATTTATTGTTAAATAAAACCAAATTGAAAGAATTGACAAATATATCTTCCTTTCCAATTTTTAGCAATTCAGCGACTTATCCAGTTATTATCACACTAAAAAAGGAAAAACCTGACACTAGTAATGACTTCTTTATTCGAGAAATTAATAAAATGGATGATTTTATCAATCATAGTAAAAATAAGCGAAAAACTATTTCTCAAGATTTAATAAAAATATTTCCTAAAAATGTAATCCCTATTAAACCTAATTTGGAGTTTGTCAACAAACTGTTCATTAATTACAAACCTTTCTCTGAGGTAATTTCCGATATGAAATTACTATATAGACCCTTTGGATTTATTAATTGGGCCAAGAATCTTAACAATATTAGTCAAACTAAACATTCATACAGAGATTTAATTTTATTAGGCACTGGAAATGTCGGTAAGTATTTCATTCAATTCAAAAAACGTATTAAAATCGCCAAAAATGATATAAAAGTATCTTATTTCAAATATACGCCTAATTTTGAGAATCAATGGAGTGATTTAAATAGTGAAAAATTAATTTTTAGGGAAATCGCTAAAGAATCCACATGGGTATATGATCCCGGGATTTTTACTAACGTCACTGGATTATATTTTGTAAAAATTCCATCCTTTAATACAGACAAATTATTTTGTCTACTAGCTATTATGAATTCAAAAATACTAGATATCACTTTTAAGGTGCTTTATGGTTCACTTCATATGTCTGGAGGATATTTAAGATTTAATGGAAGTTTTATTAAATCACTCCCAATTCCAGAGAAATTTCCAGAAAGCCTTTCAAAAATAAGCAAAATTTTACAATTTCTCTCCCAATTGAAATATGAATTATCTTTTAACTCTAATTCATTATATTTAAAGGAATTTGATATCTCTCAGATCGAAAGACTCTTTAATTTTTATAATAATTTATGTAACGCTTTAATAAATCAATTATATTTAAAAGATCAAGAGTTTAAAGAACTTGATATTTTCTTAAACTCTAAAAATTTTTTTCCATCGATTAAAACAAAATATTTTGAGCCATTATATAAATTACCAAAATATAAGGTCTATGAAAAAGAAGAAATCTACAATATTTTAGATAAAGTTGAAAATGTATTGGCTAATTTAAATTTGAATAAGGAACTCATGGAAATGATAAAAAAAAGACAAATTAATTAATTCTCATCTTCCTCTACAATACTTTTTAAAAGATTTTTTGCTCTTGAAGTATTAAATATTCCGCAAATACAAAATTTCGCTAAGTTCTTAGCAGCTTTTTCTATTGAGATTTTTTTACTTTTTACCATAGTTAGATAATGTTCAACTGATTGAGGAGAAATACAATGATGACCACACATTGTAGTGATTTCTAGAATTTTTTCTGAAGGTAATAGCTTAGTTTTTCCAAAAGTGCCAAGTGAAAGGTGAACAGTATGCATCTTTAGATCCAAACCATTTACAAGCTTTTCAATTTCATATAATAATCCACTAATGACGATTGAAATACCTAAATTTTCCTCTTTTAAAGATTTAATTACGCTTTTCACCGAATTTATATTTGTAAATGTTGCTTGAATGATAGATGATATATTCCAAGCTTTTTCAGTTAACATATTTGTTGGATTGTTTAGTTTTAAAATTTTAGCAATTTTTAATAAACTTTGGCGTGCAGCTGGTTGTTTATCGTTAACACCCGCCGCCAGCATTGCTAATATCACATAATCTCTTTTTAGACTTTCAGCTGATCCTCTTCTGTGTAATGAGTGTGTTATACTTTATCACCACCAAATTAAAGAACTTTTCCTAAACCTATATTCACCTTAGCGTTAGGATTGATATTAAATCCATTTTGATGCAATAAATCAATAATAGGAATTTTTCCCTCATCATCAAAACGAGAGATTATACCAACAGTAAATACTGTATCAATTTTTTGTTCTATTTCTTTAATTATTTTTAAAATTATGCCAGTTTTATCTACTGGTACTTTAAACTCTATGATAGCAGATAAAACACGTTCCTTTTTTACCTCATCCCTAATACCAGTACGATTATCGTTAAGGAGAGCAGTCACAGGAGAAGCTTCTTCATATTGAACTCCAATTTTAGAGAACTTTTTAATCAATAAGTCAATAGTTTTTAGTTGAGTACCTATACCTGGACGGCCTAATTCAATTGAAAATCCTATTTCATCAATTTTGAATCTATTTGTTATATCATTTGTTTTCATTTCTTCTGTTCCTCTTCCAGGGACACCAGTCAGTTTATGGGTAGATATTACATCACTAAAAACATTTCTTACTAAACGTGGCCATTTTAAAAGTTTTGGTTTAATTGCCTTAACTGGGCAATCTGCGTATCTATAACATATAGAACATTCAACACATAAGTCTTGGTCAATTACAGCTTTATTATCAATGATCTTAATAGCTTTAGTTGTACATGAAATAACACATTTACCACATCCAGTGCATAAATCTTCTTTTATTCTCATTATCTTAAAAATATATTCCGGAATTTATCTGAAAGAATAAATTATTTACTTCTAAAAAAAATAATAAAATCTAAATTTTATTATATTAAATTTATAATATATTGAAATTAATAAAAATCTAAATAATCAATTAATAAAAGATGTGAGTTCTATGGCTAAAAAAAAGAAACCAGTAATCGAAGCTGAAGGAGATGATATTCCTGAAGGAAAAATTGATGAAGATGGCGATGAAATTATTGATTTATATGATGAAAAGGACGATTTAGAAGAAGATCTTGATTATGACCTTAGTGAAATTGAAGACGAAATGTTAGAAGATGAAACCGAAGAGGAAGAATTTGGCTATGAGGTAAATGAGGTGGAAGCTATGCTGAGAAAAATAAAATGCGCACCTTGTCCTGGTAGTTCAAGTAAACGTGAATGTAAGGTGCGTGATGACTTTGGCTGTCCCCCTGATAAGGCAAAAAAATAATAAAATCTCTTAATTTTTATTTTTTTCTCAAGTGATTTTAATAAATTTATTAGCACTTATTAGAGGTAAAAATTTTGCTTTCTAAAAATTTAAAACGCTTAACTTTATCGATCATCGACTTATTGTTTAGTTCCTTTATTTGGCACGTGAATGCATCCTGGGGTAATAACTTTCTGACTTGCTTGATTCTTTCAACAACAACATTCCTAATAATATTCACCCCATTTGAAATATATTGGAGTTTTAGAGATATTTGGTTTGATCGATGGTCAACACTGTACCTGAAAAATATATCAACCTCAAAAGTAGAAATTGAAGTAAATAATGGAAATATAGCGGCAAATTTAGTCATAAATATCGATAAATCTTTAACAGATTCAAAAAATACCATTATTATTGTATCTCATGGTTTTTCTGATAACAAATCTACACTTCAATATTTCTATTATCCTTTTGCTTCTCAAGGTTACATTATTCTGGCATATGATGCCAGAGGAATTGGCGAATCTAAAAAAGTCGGAAGGAGAAGTGATTTCATTCAGCGCATTGAAGATTATAAATGTATTATCAAATGGGTAAAGAGAAATGAACATCTCAAAAATATGAAAATTTATTCAGTAGGATTTAGTATAGGTGCTTTAACAGTACTCTCTGGGAGTTTTACTGACATTAATGTGCAAAAAATTATTGCCATTTCATCTATTTCGAACTATAAGAGTAATCTTCCAAAATTTAATTTATTCATATTACTTCTATATTTCATTAAAGGAGTAAAATTATTTCCCAAAGAAGAAGAAAACAAAAAAATTTCTCCATATTTAATTATTGAAAATTTTAAAAACTCTATTTCAAAAGATAACTGGAATAATTATTCAAAGAGAGTGTTCCTTATTCATAGCCGCAACGATAAAGTAATAAGAATAAAAAATTTCTTTGAAAATGCTCAGATTCTTGAAATTCCAGAAAAAAATAAATTAATTTTTAGAAAAGGAGGGCATGTATTAAAGAAAAATGAGCTCTCTTTAGTAGCCGCCTGTCTTAATTTTTTCAATAACCTTTGATAGAATAATCTATTAATTATTAGTTTATTTTAAATACTCTTTTTTTAATTAAATTTAATAAAATAGTATAATAGTATAAAGATGATAAGTTGTCCTCTTTGTGGTGAAGAAATAAAACTAGTAAGTCTAAACGATACTTTTAAAATTACACTAGGGAATCTCATAAACGGCAAATTCTGTGGAAGTAGATCTTTATTTTATCATAAAAATTGCTTAGTTAATAATGAGTACCATTAAAAACAGACTTTAGCTCTATTAATCTAAAGAAACATTCCAAAATTCTTTTTTTTAAACTAAATGTATCATTTCAATTATAGTACTTTTTACTAACTCAATACTTATGTTAATATCATTTAATTTTTCTTCAAAATAATTTGATTGAGTTTTTGTTTTTTCAATTTCTTTGAAAATATTAAAAAATTGCTTTTGAGACTCTAATTCCATGGCATAAACATGATTTCTAGTAGTAGCATCACTCATTTTTATGAAACACCCATGATCTTGAAAATTATGATCAAATGTTAAAAACCTTGTTTCCCACAATTTATCTTTTAACTTATTATAGACTTTTTGAGCTAGATTAACACAATATTCATCAGTATTATTACTATGACAAAAATAAAATGGTAATTTTCTGATATTTAGTACAATATATTCTAGAAGCTTCTCATAAACTAGTTCTATTTGTTTTGCTGACAAATTGAGATGGGAGTGATTAATTGAAGTACTGCACTTTTTAAATAAAGGAGTGGATGAGTATTGAATATTATATAATTTAATTATATTATAAATAATTCTCTCTTCAATCCAATGAGTAAATTTATATGTATATGACTCGGAGTTTAAATTTCGACTTAATTTCAACATATAACGCTCGAGTAAAGATGTCTCATGAAAATCCATGAAATATAACTTAATCCTCTTTTTAACCCAATATTTTTCCAGAATGCTCTTTACTATATATGTCTGTTCGGGCATGTTTATATTATCTAAATCCACCTCATTGTTCTTATATTCTGGAGCAAAAGTTCTCCTCCAGAATCTATTAAGATTTTTCCCATTTTTTAGAAAATATCCCGATTTATTTTCATTATTTGGATTTAAAAAGCCATAAGGATTCATTAATGGGAAGAAAAAAAGAATCTGATCGTTCTTTAAGTAGTCCTCAACTTTAAGCTCACCTTTTATTAACTCTTTAAAAAATTCTAAGATTCCAAAAAGACCATTATATTCATTATGTTGAGCAGCTATAAAGATTTTAATAACTTTGACATCATTACTTTTTACCTCATTACCTAATGTTATAACAGGAACTATTCCATCCTTTGTATTGAATTCTCTATGCTTTAATTTTTCAATATTATTCACTCCACGAAACTCATTTACTATCTCCTTAAAAAGTCCATTTCTTTTAGGAATGGTTAATAACTTATTAAGAGTTTCTTCATTCATACCTATTTTAACCTACAATTTTGTCCCAGTCTGAAAACTTTATGATTTTATCGTAGTTTTCAACAATACTTTTAAAGATTAAACATCCGATACAGAACATATTCACAAAATCATCTGAATTTAAATTTAATAACCTACTTCTCTCTTCAGAAAATCCAATTCCCCTATCAACTTCAATTTGACCATTATATCCAGATAAATTAACAACAAATTCTTGTTTACTTAATCCACCACTATACGTTCCTCGAGCAATTCGAGCTAAACCTCCAATTGGAATTATTTTACTTTTATTTTGAGCTAAATAAATTCTGAGATCATATGTATGTTTTCCATTTCTCCATTCTATTAGTGAGAAATCTGCTTTTTCTTGAATAGTATAAGGGTAAGGATCACGGTTTTTCATAAATTTTGCAAAAAATTCTTTTTCGCTTACTTTAATCATTTTTTTAATTATCTTAAAATTATCATCTTTTGAGATTGGTACTATGCCTGCTCCTCCTGACCCTCCACTTGGTTTAATGATAAAATCTTTATTATATTTCTCTGTTAAATATTTTAGTTTACTTATAAGATCTTTTTCATTAAAAGCTTTAGTAAATAGAAGATATTTTAAATTATATCTATCTAATCCACTTTTACTGAAATAACTAGCTAAATAGGTAAGCGATTTATCATCTGTTATTGTAAAAATAGGATTCACTATTATAGTATTTATACTATAAAAATCCTTTTTAACTAGATTAGAAAAAGAAGTATTTTTAAACCGACGAGCAATCCCATCTCCAATTAGTACACTTACTCTATCAGACTTGTATTTTATCCAATTTTCAGAAAATGTAAGTGTTTTGGAAAGCTGTTCATAGTCCGCAATAAGAAATACAATTGAGGCTTCAAAATCTTTATCATAATTATCCATATTAAAAATCTTAACACTCAAATTATGTGACTTTATTTTCTTTCTCAAATATTCAACCATAATGACTTTTTCGTGGATTAATCCATCATTTATGGGCACGCCAACTAAAATAAAAACTTTTCCATCTTTCCTCTTATCTTTCAATATTGCTTGATTGATTGCTTCATAATATCCATTATACAGGATACTTTGTTGATATTTTGTTATTATTGAAAGTCCACGATGAGATCCTCCGTTAGTTTCTAACAAAAAGAACTTCTTACCATCAGATTCATCACAAACCATGAAATCGATACTTCCTGCATAGAAACAATCGTTGCTACTTAATAGATTATCGTTATATTTTTCCATTTTTTTCAGTGCAGTGTTTCTGATATCATCAATGAATTTATCATCCTGAGACTCTCTTAAATCTGCAAAAGAGACAAGATCAAGTCCTAATGATTTACCCAATTGAATTAGCTCTAAATCAGATTCAGAAATATTTTTGGACATTAGTTTAAGGAATTTAGTAAGTAAATCATTCTCCATAAGTTCACCTTAATTTAGGAAAAAGTAACAAATAATGTGAATTATAATTCCAAAGAATGTGATTATAAATAAAGATATCCTTGATGATTACCTTTCGTACTTAGTCTTAGACTGCCAAGTAGAATCTTCTTTACTTTCATTTGTTCTTTGAAATTAAGATCTGAGAATAATAATATATAATTTTTTTCTATATTAATAACAAACAGTAATCCGATTTTTATTAGTTTTGAGTCTTCTGTCAATAATGAAATTATTACATAATGATAAGGTAGAGTTATCAAGTCTTTAATTTCAATTTCCTTTTCTAATATTTTATTATTTTCTTTATCATAGTCAGTTTTAATGAATTTAATGTCATCAAGGGGGATTGATATTTTTCTATAGGTCTCTAATACTTTTGCGAATTGACTTTGTCTCAAAAAACGTCTCTCATCTTTATCTTTTTCATAGAAATATATATTTTTTTCTTTAAGTAAAATTATCTTTCGACTTTTTGATTTCGAAGCATTCTTTTCGATAATATCCAACTCTTCAATAGAATCATCATGGAATACAATTAAAATATCTGGGTTGACCAATTCTATGAAAAAATTCTTATAAACAATCCCTGCTTCCGTTTTTATCCATCCATCACTATCAACTAATATTACATTCGTATCTTTATGTTTTTTGCTATATCTATCTATTAAATCTTTGCAAGAATGGGAAACAATAAATTTATAGCTTGATTTAGGAAACGTGCTTCCAATAAAAACAGTTTCTTCTGTCTCAATATCCGCACTCGAAATTATGAAATCTTTAATCTCTCCAATATTAAGAGTAGTTGGTAAATACATAATCTGTTGACCCAAATCAGAGTCTAAATACCCTCCTTTTAATCCTTCTCTAAGAATATGATTTGCTATATATTTTATTAATGTTGTTTTTCCACTACTAATTCCTAAGACCATTACCTTTATTGGTGCATTAATAGATTTTTTTTTGACCTCTTCTATAACTATATCTTTAACTTTAACCCATTCTTTACTTATAGTATCTTCTTCAATTAGTTTCAAATTCTCGTCGCTTTTAGTGTAAATTTCTAACTTTGAAGTTTCTAATGCATGTAGAGGATAAGTATTAGCACTTGGAACAATGATAGAGTCATCTTTCTCCTTAACAAAAATTTTACCAAAAACTTCAATCTTCCCTTCTAATAAATTAATTCTTGCAGGACCTTTAACTAGTAAGGTTTGATCAATCTGAATATTTCGAATCATTAAAATCCACATTTCATCCTGTTTAAAACAATCATAAAACCAAATTGATACTTACATTTTATGTTTATTATTTAACGGAAATATAATTTACTTTTCTTATTATACCCTCAACTCATAAATCTGAAGAATTTCCTGAAATCCGAGTTTTGCAAATAATATTTTTGCAGCGGTTTCGATATTTGGTTTTAATGTCATTCTAATTGAATTAATACGATTTCTCTTAAAATAATCAATTATATGTCTCAAAATCTCTTCACCTATCCCTGTTCTTCTTTTTTCTTCCTTTACGATTAAATTTGAGATATAACCAAATCTAAAACCTTGTTCAGAATACCTTACTGAACAATATGCCATACCAAGAACTACACTAGTCTCCTCTTCGAAAGCAACTATTATCTCTGAATTAGAGTCTTTCTTTAACCTCTCCTCGATACTAGATCTCCATCGATCTTCATCAAACTCATGCCCCTTTAATTTACAAAGGTCACTCATCAATGAAGTTATTTCATCTATATCTCTTTCTGAAAATTCTCTTATTATCATTTATTTTTGTTCTTAAAAATCTAATAAACTCTCTTAATATTTACTTAAATTAAATTTTTTTTAAAATTTTTATTCTTTAAAATAATTTCTTTGTTTAATATCAGAATTTCTTAATAAAATTTATAAGTTGAGAAACGATTTGTTCATGATCTGGGATATCTAAAATAGGATGTTCGCTGTTTTCTAACCAGATTTTCTTTTTTTCTTTTGAATTAATATTTTCATAAATATAATCCATACTTTTATTCTTTATCTGAGAATCTAATCGCCCTTGAAATAGTAATGCTGGACACTCTATTTTAGCTAATGAACTCTTTACTTCTTTAATTAATTTCTTAACCTTTGGAACCATATTTAAAGGAATCTTATCGTAACCTACCCATTTACCACTTGTCTCTTCTCTTAATTTTTGAGAATTGACTGGATAATATTTAATAAATAAACGTATTAATGGAATTAATTTAGGTGCAATACCAGGTATTCCAATAGGAGCACCTATAGTAAATATTCCATCAACCTTATATTTACTAGCTAAAATTAAAGAAAAGATGCCCCCTAATGAGTGACCTCCAATTATTACTTTCTTACATTTTGATTTTATTAATTCTAATTCCTCTTTTAGAGCCTCCTTCCATTCCAAAATTGATGTATCATGCAAATCTTTTGGACTGGTTCCAAAACCAGTTAACAAAGGAACATGAACGGTATAATTTTCTAATGAATTGAGATCTTCAGCAAGAGGTTTTAAATCGGCACATGTTCCTCCACCACCACCAGGAAACATCATAACTCCAATTTCACTTCCATTATAATAGAAAGGTCCTGCCCCTGGTATTATTTTCAAATTCCTTTTTTCCATAATACTAGAACTCTTAATATATAAAAAATCATTTTTTAAATTCTTTATAACAGGGAATGCATGTATTTTTTCCCTGATAATTAATTATTCTTGAACTCATTGTTAATTCACCACAGATTTCACAGGGAATGGAATCTTCTATTTGAGCCATACTCGGTGGATCAAACTCTACTTCTTTGATATCAAAAATATCTTCTGGCTTTGAAGCTAAGAGCATTTGAATTTTTTCATCTCTACTAGCTTTCTTTTTCTCTAAAATAGAGCTTTTTAAGGAAAGTTTTATGGCTTTATTTGATTTGCGACTATAAATAGTATAATTGTTCTTTCCATAATCCTTGTGTATAAGATTTCCCTTTCCAAAAGTAGTTCCTAATAATGCTTGAAGAGCATCAACACTACAATTATCATTTTCGACAACAGCTACTAATTCTTCATCAATAGAATGTTTAAAATCATGATCTAAGATATACTTTGCGACTAAAACTCCTATCGCGACACCAGGGCAAAGATGTCCATGAAACATGGTTGCTTTTTTCATTAACTCTTGAGTTTCCATTAGACTAACTTTAAAATATTAGTTCAACTCTTTAACTTATAATTTATTAGATAATTTAAATATATTTTTTATAGATATGAATAATTCAATGCCTAAAAATAACGAAATTAAATTCCTTGTTGATTCAATGCTCGGAAAGTTAGCTCGATTTTTAAGAATATTTGGTTATAATACAATATATGCAAATGACTTGG
The DNA here is from genome assembly GCA_048887165.1 of Candidatus Hodarchaeota archaeon. GTDB lineage: Archaea > Asgardarchaeota > Lokiarchaeia > Sigyniarchaeales > SOKP01 > SOKP01. Next base: position 28,875 of record JBHLJZ010000041.1, read on the forward strand.
AAGAATTTTATAAAATTAGTCCCATACCAGATGATAAGTTAAATTCTTATGCTGAAGAGAATAATTGTATTATTTTGACAAAAGATTATGAATTTTATAGAAAACTAAAGGATAAAAGTATATATTTAGAAGGAGAGGGTATTTATAATTATTTAAAACAACTACAAATTCAATTAAATTTAATATATAATTTTAAAATGGAAAAAGCAAGATGTTCTAAGTGTAATTCTGTACTTGAAAAAGTTAAAAACAAAGAAATGATAAAGAATGAAGTTTTAGACGAAACTTACGATAATTATAAAGAATTTTATCAATGCATTAACCCGCAATGTAAAAAAATTTTTTGGAGTGGCTCTCATATATTAGATATTACTGAAAAAGTAAAAAAAAACCTAAAATAAAGTTAGTAATTATTTTGTAAAATATTTTTGTTTGATCTCTTGGAATTTTTGCTTTACATTTTCAGCATCCTGCACACAATTCCCCTTTTGATACATTGCGTAAGCTTGGTTCAGTAGTTCTAAGGTTTTCTTATACTCCTTATTTTTAAAGTGGTTTTCTGAAAGTTCTACTAAATAATCTCCTTTACGCTTATAAAATTCTAGAAATTGTTC
>JBHLJZ010000042.1:0-29087 GCA_048887165.1 Candidatus Hodarchaeota archaeon
CCAAGATAAACTCGAGTTGCTTGAGCGTTAAGACCATTACTGCTGTTACTGGTGTCCAAATAGACTTGTTGTCGTTGCTGAAATTCTAATGAAGCATTAAATGAATTATTTGGAAGAAGATATTTGTCTAGGTTTGGATTAATAAAAATTTGAACTCGGTTTTTAAAATTGAATGATACAATTAATGGTATAATGAATAGTATTAAAATGATTGAAATTAATTTTAAATGTTTTTTTATAGATTTTTTCATAAATGTATTTTATTTTAATATTTTAAAAAGTTTAAAGCAAAATTAGATTAAGTCGAAAAATGTATTCTAACTTAAGTGTCAATTATTACAAATTTATTTGGTAAGTTTTTTTCTTCTTAATTTTCTTTTTAGATCCTGTGGTTCAATAGTAATTTTTTTACCATGTAATAATGCGGCAACTCCAACGAGAGGCAGATCTTCACCTTCTTCACACCTACAACCCGGAATATAGTCAGTTGGTTCTTCATAAGTTGTAATTACACCCTCAAAATTCCTTAAAACAACACGTTGATTACCTTGAGAGATAGTATAGTCGGGCATTACAGGAATTTTACCACCTCCACCTGGAGCATCAACTACAAAAGTAGGAACACATAGTCCTGAAGTATGGCCTCTTAGACCTTCAATAATTTCAATACCTTGTGCCACAGTAGTTCGAAAGTGTTCAAGTCCCACTGATAAATCACATTGATAAATATAGTAAGGTCTTACTCTTATTTTTACTAATTCATGCACCAGTTTTTTCATAACATGAACACAATCATTAATATCTCTCAATAATACCGATTGATTTCCTAAAGGAATACCAGCATCAGCTAACATTGCGCATGCTCTCGTTGCATCTTCTGTTATTTCGTTTGGATGGTTAAAGTGAGTATTAAACCAAAGAGGATGATATTTTTTGAGCATCTCACAAAGTTCTGGAGTGATTCTTTGCGGCATAACTACTGGTGTTCTTGACCCAATCCTAATAATTTCTACATGAGGAATTTCTTTTAATTTAATTAGAATTTCTTCTAATTTTTTATCTGAAATCAACAATGCATCTCCACCAGATAATAGAACATCTCTAATTGCAGGGGTTTCTCTTATATATTCTATGGATTTGTCTATTTGGGATTGTGGAGGTGCTTTATCATGGTGTCCTGCAAACCTTCTTCTTGTACAGTGTCTGCAATACATAGAACAGTTTTCAGTAACTAAAAATAATACTCTATCTGGATATCTATGTGTCAAACCAGGAACAGGAGAATCAACATCCTCATGCAGAGGATCTTCAAGATCACTAGAAGATCTGTATAGTTCATGAATTGTCGGAATCGCTTGTTTTCTTATGGGATCATAAGGATCGTGAGGATCTATGAGAGATAAATAGTATGGAGTAATCGCCATTCGCATGGTTTGTAGTATTTTTGGATCATCTTCTTCTTTAGTTAACGGTATATATTCCTTCAATTCTTCTAAAGTTGTAATTCTATTCTTAAATTGCCATCTCCAATCGTTCCAATCTTGATCACTTATATTCCCAAATAGTTCTTTTCTTCTATTAACTTTCATGATAAAACACAAATTCATAATATCTATGATACTAAAGCATTCATATTTGTTAAGGTTTAGCTGTTTGTGGGAGAACAACCCCATTATTTTTTTAGAGTTATATTTAACTTGAATATTTATCTTCAAATATTCTTCTTAGTAATCTTGATTCACGTATCAAATCTAAAGTTATTTGAGCATGGTTTTTCGTATAGCCATTACCAATTATCATAGAGACGTCCTTTCCTACTCCCTCAGCGCCTAAAGCTGCTTTAGTGAAACTTGTAGCCATAGAAAAAAAGTAAACGACTCCACCATCTCTCACTGGAAGGATACTTGACAATTCTGTATTTGAAATACTTAAACAATTGATCGAAATATCAACTTCTTGTCCATTATTAACACTTAATGTTTTTTCTAATACATCCACTGGTTTTAGAACGTCAGCTATAATAATTTCATCACAGAAGTTTGTGCTTCTTAAAAATTCAGCACGTGATTCATTTCTGGCTTGTCCGATTACTCTCCCTTTTTTGCCAACCACTTTTTTAGCCATAAAAGAACATAAAAGGCCAGATTTTCCTGTTGCGCCAAGAATTAGAACAGAATTTCCCTCCTTTACAATTTTTTTTACTTGTGCTGGTGCTCCAGCAACATCTAAAGCTGCTAAGGCAAGAGTATCTTCTATATCTTCAGGTAATTTTGTGTATAATCCACTTTCAAAAAGAATTGCTTTTCCTTCAATCTCAACTCTGTCAATATCGGGCTTTATATTTAAAATCTTTTCAATCTTCAAAGGAGTTAATGAAAGTGATACTAATGTAGCGATTCTATCACCCTCCGTTAAATCAATATTTCCCTTTAAATCAATTCCAATTTTTTCTACTTTGCCTATAAGCATACCTCCAGAACCAGTTACTGGATTTTGCATTTTTCCACGCTCATTGACGATTTCCATTATTCTCATCTTTACTTTTTCGATATCCCCTCCAGTTTCTTGTTCCAGTTGATTGAAGCTTGCTGAATCAATATTAAGATAATCAACATCAATTAAAATTTCATTGCTATATATTTCCATATCGTTTGATATTTTAATTGCAGGCTGCGGAAGAGCTCCTTCCGGTTTAATTACTCTATGAGTTCCATACTTAGATCCTTTTTTCAGTTATCACACCTTTTTAATTTAATTTCAATATCCTTCTTGCATCATGAGGTGAAGCGATTTCTCTCCCCATTTCTGTTGAAATCCTAACAACTTTTTCAACTAATTCAGCATTTGATTTTGCTAAAACACCCTTAGATAAATAAATATTATCTTCAAAACCTACTCTTGCATGACCTCCTAAAGCTATTGAGAGTGTAACCATGGGAAATTCATATTTCCCTATTGCACATACTGTATATGTTGAATCCTTTGGGATGCTATCTATTAAAAATAGTAAATTTCTAGCCGACGCTTGAATCCCTCCATTTACTCCCAATACAAAGTTAAAATGCATAGGATTCTTGATAAATCCTTGATTATGTAAGCGTAGAACCATATCTACCATACCTTTATCGAAACATTCTAATTCCGGTTTAATATTTCGTTTATTCATCTCTTCTGCAAAATATTTTATTGTGTTTTCTGTATTAATAAAAATTTCATCTCCGCCAAAATTCATTGTTCCACAATCTAGAGTTGCTATTTCTGGTGGTGGTTCTAGATAAATTGGTTGGAGCCTCTCTTCATTACTCATTCCGATTGCTCCCCCTGTGGATGGTTGGATTATAACATCGGGTATTCTACTCTTTATTTCTTCAATGCATACCATGAACCTTTCTTTATCTTGAGTTGGGGTTCCATCATCGTTTCTAACATGAAGATGGATTATACTTGCCCCTGCCAAGAATGCTTTTTCTGCCTCAATACTGATCTCCTTTATTGAATAGGGTATATTGGGATTTTGCGCCTTTGTGACTTCGGCACCACATATTGCTGCGGTAATGATTAATCTTTCCATTCTTATTTCGTACTTTTAATTATTATTAATCTACAGAATGTAATTATGAATTAAAATATAATAATTTTGATGAGATATGAAAATGATGTGGAGGATCTTAAGTAAAAATTTAGAATGAATTAAATTTATTTACTATTTTGTAGCGGTAAATACAATGCTTTAAAAATTCACATAGATTATAGTTAATTTAAGTTATTTATGGGATATTGAAAAAAAATGAAAGAAGAGAATTTATTAATAGACAATTCTATTGAAATAGAGAAAACTAGCGAAAATTTTTTCCAAATCGATTTACTGAAAGCTTTCATGATCGCATTTGTTATTCTCGACCATGCTATGGCATATACAGCCCACCACACTGGATTGGGTTTACAATTGGGTTTACAATTATGGGAACGAATGTCAATCCCTATGTTCCTAATTATCTTAGGGTTTAACATGGGAAAATCTTTTGTAAGACAGGGTGAAAAGAGCTTAAAGGAGTTATATTCAATTTCTTATTTTAAAAAAAAATTTTGGCGTTTTGTCTTTCCTTATTTAATTTTTTACCTCGTATCAACAATTATTGGGTTTATTCTTTTTAAGGATAATTTTCCTGATACCTTTAAAGAAAATTGGATTTTGGAATATATTATTTTTCAAAAATCACTTCTAGAAGGTCCCGGTAATTGGTTTATTCCAATAATTTTTCAATCTATAATTTTAATGCCAGTATTATATAAATTATTTTCAAAATGGCCTAAGTTATCCCTTATAATGTGCTTTCTCATTGAAATTTGCATGCATTTATTTTTATTTTTCTATATCGGTCGGATAACTAGTCTTGATGAATGGCTAATAGAGCTTAATTTCCGTTATATGATCTTTTTATATATTTCGGCTATTGGTATGGGAATCTGGTTTTCGCAGGATCACAATCTATTTAGTAGAAAAAATTTATTTGTTTGGATATTATTCCCAATCAGCTTAATATACATGATTGCATGGGACTTTTTTAATTATCGTTTAGCCATTGATGGTTCTGGTATTGTAAGGGGTGATTATAACTATCTTACATTCTTATATTCAGCTATGATTTTTTTAGTTATAATAAGGCTAGTTCCTAAAAATCCTAAAAATAGTTTCGCAAAGGCTTTTTCAGCAATAGGAAAAGCAACATTCCATATATATTTAATACAAGATGTTTTCTATATTATCTTATATATCATTTATAACCCAATTTGGACATCTTTAAGTTTTTCGGGATTTGTAAACATATTAGGTATCGCCTCTAATGATATCTTAATAAATATTGGCTTATTAGTTTTAAACTGGATAATTTGTATCTCCGTTGGTGTTTTATGGTGGTATCTTGAAAAAAGAGTTAAAAACTTGATAAAAAATTAATTTTTTATTTTTTTAGCCATATCTACTATACCATCTCCTTTATTGTATAAGGTATATTGGGATTATGCGCTTTTGTAACTTCGGCAACACATATTGCTGCGGTTATAATTAATCTTTCCATTCTCATTTCGTAGTTTTAATTATTATTAATCTACAGAATGTAATTATGAATTAAAATATAATAATTTTGATGAGATTTGAAAATTATGCGAAGATTTTAAGTAGCAATTTAGAAAAAATGATGTTATGAATTAAATTTATTTACTATTTTGTAACGGTAAATACAATGGTTTAAAAATCGACATAGATTATAGTTAATTTAAGCTATTTATGGGATATTAAATAAAAATGAAAGAAGAAAACTCATTAATAGAAAATTCTATTGAAATAGAGAAAACTAGCGAAAATTTTTTCCAAATCGATTTACTGAAAACTTTCATGATCGCATTTGTTATCCTCGACCATGCTATTGCATATTCTGGATTCTATGGAATGGGTTTAGAATTATGGGAACGAATGTCAATTCCTATGTTCCTAATTATCTTAGGATTTAACATGGGAAAATCTTTTGCAAGACAGGGTGAAAAAAGTTTAAAGGATTTATATTCAATTAATTATTTTAAAAAAAAATTTTGGCGTTTTATCTTTCCTTATTTAATTTTTTACTTCATATCAACAATGATTGGATTCTTTCTTTATGAGAACAGAGCCCCATATTATTTTCCTCGCACTTTTAAAGATAATTGGATTTTAGAATATATTATTTTTCAAAAATCACTTTTACAAGGTCCCGGTAATTGGTTTATTCCAATACTTTTTCAATCTATAATTTTGATGCCGGTATTATATAAATTATTTTCAAAATGGCCTAAATTATCCCTTATAATGTGTTTTATCATTGAGATTTTCATGCATTTATTTTTATTTTTATATAACGGTCCATTAACTAGTCCTGATGATTGGCAAAGAGAGCTTAATTTTCGTTATTTAATAATTTTATATATTTCAGCTATCGGTATGGGAATTTGGTTTTCGCAGGATCATAATTTATTTAGTAAAAGAAATTTATTTGTTTGGATCCTATTCCCAATCAGCTTAATATATATGATCGCTTGGGACTTTTTTAACTTTCGTTTAGGAACAGATGTAGGTACTGGAATTGTAAGAGGTGATTATAACTACCTTACATTCATATATTCAGCTCTGATATTTTTAATCATAATCCGATTAATTCCTAAAAATCCAAAGAATAAATTCGCAAAGGTTTTTTCAGCAATAGGAAAAGCAACGTTCCATATCTATTTAATCCAAGATCTTTTCTATATTACATTGTATATCATTTATCGACCAATTTGGAGACCTATAAGTTTTTCAGGAGTAGTAAACATATTAGGTATCGCTTCTAATGATTTCTTAATAAATTTAGCTTTATTAATTTTAAACTGGATAATTTTTATCTCCATCGGAGTTATATGGTGGTATCTAGAAAAAAAAGTTAAAAACTTAGTTAGAAATTATTATTATAATTAGAAATTAGTTTTTTATTTTTTTACATTCTTTTAATGATTCTTCTATCATTAAAGAGGCATAGTTAAGATCCTCACCCGTATGTCGATAAGCTATGTAACCATGATGGAAAGGTTGCAAAAACACTCCACGGCGAATTAATTGGCTATAAAATTCTTCTCTTAATTTTCTATATAAATAATTAGGATCAGGATCAAATGTAATATAAGGCATCCAAGGTTCTCCAGTAAATGTACAGGGTATACCACTATCGCTTATGTGATCTTTAACTTTTTTAGCAAATTCAATTCCTTTTTTCTTTATATTTTCTAAAGCTTTTTCTCGTTCAAGAAATTCGATGGTTTTAAGAGAAGCAACTTGGGAAAGAGTATTTGGAAAAAAAGTTGAGCTAAGGAATACTTTTTCTACCAAAACATCCATAATTTCTTCTTTACCTACTAATGTGCTTATTGGATATCCATTTGCCATTGCTTTTCCAAAAGCTGCTAAATCAGGTATTACATCAAAAAATTTTTGTGCACCGCCCATATCAACACGAAAACCCGTCCGAATCTCATCATATATTAGAATTGAACCATTATCGTCCGTAATTTTACGAACCTCTTCAAGATATCCTTGATTAGGCATTTCTACCTCTCTTCCTCCTGGAGTATTAATTGGTGTTAAAATAATAGCAGCTATATCATCGCTATATTTCTTAACTAACTGATTTAGTTGATCTAAATTATTAAATTCAAATTCATGAACATCTTCATACAATTTCTCAGGAATTCCAGCTTCAATACCATGCACTTCACAGCTCCAATCATGCCATCCATGATAACCACAATGAAGAATTTTAGCACGTTTTGTATAGGCACGAGCTACCCGTATGGCTGCTGTAGTTGCATCAGAACCCATTTTCATAAATACCATTTTCTCACAACATGGTATTAATTCTCTTAATTTTTTCGCTAATATATTTTGTAAGGGTTGCGTTAATGACATACAGAATCCTTTGTTCTTAATCTGATCAATTACAGCATTATCAATTTCTTCTTCTCTATGTCCAATAATTATTGGTCCATATGCACAGAGCATATCGATATATTCATTTCCATCAACATCAATAACTTTTCCTCCTTTAGCTTTTTCAAAAAATATGGGATATTCTCCTTCAACAAAATTATAAGGTCTACGAATACCAAGTATCGCTCCCGGAATTAATTCTAAAGCTTCGGCATATAAGTGTTCCGATTTATCGAGTTTTAATTTTTCTCTCATATTGTTCTCCTGTTGATATTTCAATTATTAAAAGTAAGTAAGAATCATAATTTTTGAAGATTTTTAAATAGATGACCTTCCAAATAATGGATTTTAATATTAGATAACATTTTGAGTTTATTCAACTTCTTATTAAAAAAAGAGATGCGAGTTTTTTTATATTATATAATAAAAGCATTTTTTATACCTATTTCTCATTTTAATGTTGGAATAATTACGGATAGGTGAGAATAAAACATACCAAAATTAATATGTAATATATGTGGAAGTGAACATGATATTCCTGTTTGTTGCAATCAATCTATGATTGTTAAAAATGACTATTTATTATGCTGTTGTAATGATGAAAGTTGTGGATATCAACCTATTCCAGATTGTTGTGGGCAAACTATGAAATATGTTGAAGATTATTGATAAAGCAAATAGAAAAAAAATAAATAAAAGAATTACCACACTAAACTATTTATAATCTCTTTAGCCTTCTCAGATTCTTTTTTACCTAAAACTTTTCTTATACGTAAATCATTAATTGCATCTTCTAATTGAGTATCAAGATTTTTAATTTCCATTAGATTTCCGGTTTCCCCTCCTCTTTCAACAAGATCTATCATAGAATTATCTTTATTCATTAGATCTCTTAATTTATTTCTGAATGAATCGGTTACTTTTGTTCGATGGACTTTCCCCTTTTCAATAAATATTGGCAAGACGGGTGCTCTTTCAGTTGTTCTTCTTGTGCTTGGATCAACAAAATAAAATATAAACATAGGAACTCCAACAATGACATTTTGTGTCTTAACTTCTATTGAATAAGTTTGAAAGAAGTTTTGAACATCTGTCATTTCTTTATCTTTAACTGATTCGATATAATCTAAAGATGTTTGTTTTTCTAGTTTAATTTTTGCTATAATGTCCTCTGCTGAGGTTAGATCACTGGTTAAATCGCTGTGTTTTGCTTCAATTTTACTTTCTACTTCAGAAATCTTTTTCTCTAACTCTTTAATTTTTTGTTGTTTAGTTTTTTCTAAATCATTTATCTCTCGTTGAACATTCTTCCTTAACTGAGCAAGTTCAGTTTCATATCTACTTATAGTATTCCCTAAATCTTGATATTTTATTTTTAAATCTTCAATTGATGCTTCTACTTCAAAAAGATCATTTTTATTTACAGAGGTTTTTAATCGATCAACACTGCTTTTGGCCGCATTGATATTATTATAAAAATCTCCAGTTTTATCATTGATTCTATATTTTCCAGTCTTAACCAGTTCCTCTGGTGAAGTTTCAATTTTTCTTTCTTTTTCTGCTTCTAATTCTCTATTAAGAGCAGCTAATTGTTTTTCTTCCTCACTTGTATCTATCTTTTTCCCTCTTATTCTGTCGGCATCTACAGATCCTCGTTGAATCCACTGGTCACACATTTTTGTTATACGCATTGCGTAATCATCAAGCATTTTAATATCCCTCTGGGAAATGTATTCAAAAATTTCAGGAGCGATTTTTGCTTGTTCTATACTTTTCGGAATGGGCCCTCCTTCTAAAATAAAATAAGGTTCTCCAAATGATCCTACCTTATATTGGTTTAGGAAAAAATTTTTGAAATAATCTACTTCACTAGCATTAAATAAAGCTTCTTGAAACACCGTCCCTCGTTTAAAGTTCTTACTTTTTTTAAGATAAGTCGAATTATAAGATTGTAACGAGCTTAAAAATGAGACTGGATCCGCTCCACTTATTACATTACTAGGATTTGGAGGAGTTTGAGAAAATTTACCAACATTTAGTTTTTCTTGTTTATTTAAAAGATAGCTACAGACACAGGCTCGATTATCGTTTAAAGGGATTAATCGCACTGGCCAAAAACATGCAGAAATTCTGTTAATTTTTCCCAATTTATTAAGCGTTTTACCATAAATATTTATGCATTCAATTAAAGCCATTGCCATTTCATTTAATAATGCTGCTTTTGATCTTGCTGGAATTACTTCACCAACGTTAATTAAGTATGGTATAACACGATCTACCATTTTTTAAATCACTTGGTTTTTCTATAATAATGATTACAATACAACCTACATAAATAAGTTTTTGCATCATTTTAAGGTTCAATTTGACAAATGCTTTAAAAGTTTAAATACATAAAAGTTTAATTCAATAACATTAGATTTCTGAAAAAAAATAATTGATAAAGTGTTTTAATTATGGAAAGGGAAGATAAGCTATTAATTTTTAAAATATCTTTAACTGTAATATCTTTAATATTAATAGTACTAATTTTATTGATTCCTTCTTTATTTGAGTTTTCATGGAATGAATTATTACGAAATTTGCTGCCAAACACGGAATATTTTTTTAGATACATTACAGAACTAGGAGGAACGATACTTTATTTAGTGCTTTTCTTCGTAATTTTTTGGGGAATTAATAAAACTGTCGCAAAATACTTATTAATAGTATATATCACTTCCAATATTGTTAACTTTTATGCTAAAGCGATAATTGCTAACGAACGTCCACCCGAATCTAATTGGATATTAATAGGTGCTTCACATCTTAGTACTCCAAGTGGTCATGCTATGAGTTCAACCGTAGTTTGGGGTTACACTTCTATGAAATTTAAAAATATAATAATGTGGGTAATATCAATTTTGATCATAATTTTAGTTGGCTTATCAAGAATTTATCTAGGAGTACACTGGTTTGGAGATGTCCTTACGGGATGGTTATTTGGAATAGCAATTCTATCGTTAGTTTGGATTTTAGAAGAACCAATTAGAGATTTTATCTCGAGACATAAGATTCCAATTTTTTATTTAATTTTAATAATCATTGGACTTATATTGATGATTTTGACTGAAGTTTTCTATGATTCAGAATATAATTTTGGTACTGTGGGTGGTCAATTGATTGGTTTTGGTATAGGTTTTGCTCTAGAGGAAAGATATGTTAATTTTAACATAAATTATGAGCCTGGGAACAAATGGAAATTAATATTACGAATTCTAATAGGAATCGTATTTGTAGTCATTGTTTATTTTGTGATGTACTTGTTAATAGACAGTGATGTATTTTGGATTAATTCAATCCATTATATCATAACTTTAGTTATTGGAATATTCATTTGGCCTTTAATCTTTAAAAAGTTAGGTTTTTAATTATAGATAGGTGAATTAAATCATGACATATAAAATGAGAAAAAGTGAGGAGATTTTGATGTTATGGGGATTTTTACTTCTTTTTCTAGGTATTATGGGAGTAGTTTGGATGGGGATATTAGAGGGCGTTTCAGAAATTATTATCTATGCTATTTTATTAGTAATTATTGGATTGTTCATTCTTATAGTTCTTGTTATAGTGGATAAAAAAAAATCAAAGATGTAAATTTTCTTTTTTAATTTTTAAAGTTCCTCTTGATTTTTTAACATTTCATCAAATAGCTGTTTCCTTTGTTTAGGCTCAAGGTTAATAATTTCTCTTATAAACTTCTTTTTTTCTTGCTGAGATAATTCAATCAAATCAAGCTTTTGCAATTCCTTAGAGGTGAATCTGGAAAAGACATAATCACTAATTTCTGGAACTTCCTCGTGTTGATACTCTGAACCTATATAATTTTTAAGGAATGGGATTTCTTGTTTAATTTCTTCTAACAGATCTTGTGATGTTTTATATCCTTGTCTTTTCGAAATTTCAAATGAAAATTGTTTTTGTTTATGTCTTCTTACCGCATAATAAGCTCCTACAGAAGAACTAATAGATATCACTCCAACTATTATTGGAATTATTACAATTAAGAAATTTTGGTTCAATGTATTAGTTGGAATTATTTCTATTCTTATGAAAATACAATTAGAGCTAGATATACCATTTTTAAGAAATGCTACTATTTTAAAATAATACTCTCCTGAGCCAAACGCTTCTACCGAATAAGAGTTAGTAGTGATATTACTCTTAAGTAATGATACACTCTCATTTATTTCACTAATATACCTAGTAGAAAAATAAATCGAATAAGTATCAGCATTCATAACGGGAACCCATATTAAATTAAAATTCCCATCAATATCTGAACCCCCGGGGATATTTATTAATATAGGATGGGAAAGGGGATAATTATAAAAAAATATAATTTTTTGATCTGAATTTCCTAATACTGTGAATGCTCCATCTGAGGATATAGCAACCGATCTTACTTCTCCTCCTGTTGAATAATCCCATAATGGTTTAGAATCGGATTTATCAAATAAATATACGCGGTTGTCGTCACCTCCTCCTACAATATAATTCCCATCTGAAGATATTGCAACCGATCTTACAGGTCCTCCCGTTGAATAATTCCATAAGGGAATGGGATCTGATTTATCAAATAAATATACATGGTAGTCATTACTTCCTCCTGCAATATAATTCCCATCTAAGGATATTGCAACTGATCTTACAGGTTCTCCCGTTGAATAATCCCATAACGGCTTAGAATCTGATTTATCAAATAAATAAACGCGGTTGTCGTCACCCCCTCCAGCAATAAAATTTCCATCTGAAGATAAAGCGACCGATCTTACAATTCCTCCTGTTGAATAATTCCATAGTGGAGTGGAGCTTGATTTATTAAATAAATATATACGGTTGTCATAGCTTCCTCCTGCAATATAATTCCCATCGGAGGATATTGCAGCCGATCTTACATGTCCTCCAGTTGGATAATCCCATAGTGGAGTGGAGCTTGATTTATTAAATAAATATATACGGTTGTTATCACTTCCTGCTGCAATATAATTCCCTTCGGAGGAAATTGCAACCGATCTTACATGTCCTCCTAATGAATAATCCCATAGTGGAGTGGAGCTTGATTTACTAAAAAAATATATTTTTTTATCTGTACTACTCGCTACAATATAATTTCCGTCTGAAGAAATTGATACTGAAGTAACCATCCCCTCGGTGGTATATTCCCAATGGGGAGTAGGATCAAATTTTTCAAATAAATAGATCTTTTTATCTGTACTTCCTGCTACAATCCAATTTCCGTCTGAGGAAATTGACACTGAAGTGACATTATCCTCAGTTGAAAAGCTCCATAAGTCGTTGGAATTTGACATATAGAGATATGGGTTTACTCTATTCATTGCTTTCTGTGAATTAATAGAATTAATTTGAATAAATGATAAAGGACTTAAATTAGAAAACAGAATAAATAATACTATTAAAAAGAGAATTACTACATTAATTCTACTTTTAGATTTCATAGTTTTATGTAAGTCCTTTAAGTTTTTATTTTATAATTTATGTTATTCTTTTGAGTTATATTTCAAGAAATTACTTACTTTTCTTCCATTAAAAAATAATCTGGAATAAAATCGAAATTCCTTTTTATAAATTTGATTTGAACTTGTTGCATGTTTCTATTCTAATATTTTTTTTAAATGTCCAAGAATTTTGGTATAAACTTCTTGATTTAAGTTGTAAGAGTTTTGATCATCATCTAATATTATTAGATTCAAATGAGATAAAATATCTAAATATTTCACGAGGGTATAATAATGCATTTTTAAAAGTTTTGAGATTCTTGTAGGATTTATACTCTCGTTTGACGATTTCAACAATTTAAGTATTTTTATAACGCTCTCGTTTCTCAAATAATAAAAAAACTTGTCATAATCCTCATTCGATTCGAATTTAAAAAAAATCTTCTGGTTATCAAAATAAACATGTCTTATAAACTGAAATTTTGTTAAAAATTTTAAATGCCATAGAACTTGGTTACTTCCCATTTTTAATTGATTCTTTATATCGTTTATATTACTGCCAGGATTATTGCATATATATCTATATATCTCGCTCCTCTTAGGGTTTTTAAGTACATTTTCCTTTATCAGTTTTGCTCCAGGTATGATTAAATTCTTTTCAATTAAACTTTTTAAGATATTTTCTATTCTATCCTTATTTATACTCTCTTTTTTTCTTAAATAGTAATTTAGATACGCTTTTATATCTAGAATTGAGAAAAATGGTTTCTTTTTTAGATACTTTTTTACGAGATTATATACTTCAGTTTCTTCTCTATCTAAATGTTTATCATTCAAAAAATCGCCTGAAATTTAATTTGGAAGTCTATTTACTATCTAGAATATAGTAACTATTTTTATTAAAATATATGTTGTTTATATGAGAATGATTGTTCAAACTCGGGTGAATTTATTATTGTTTGAAATATCATATCAAATATTTTTTTAATGAATAATCTTATGAATTTATGATAAAAAATCGTCTGGAATAAATTTGAAATAATTATCAGAGGTTAAACTTCGGAATTTTAGAAAGAGGCAGTGTACTATAAAAAGGTTAACTATATTTCTCCCTTTTTAAAATTATCATGAACAAATAAGTTATTCTTTTAGAGATAAAGATGATCTTGATTAATTATAAAGTAATTAGTTTCGAATATTTTCTAGATTTTATAAAAGATTTATAATGCTTATAGTGTGTAGATCGTGTAAAGGTATTAGTTGAATAAATGATTAAGGGTTAGATTTCGATATTATTCCACACAGATTTAAATTACATAAAAGTTAATTTATTAAATTGTATAATACAAATTTACAAAAAAGTAAATTATTAGAGAGGATTGAATAAAAAATGAAAAGAATTCGTGTTAAAACCCTTCTGTTAGTGATAGTTTTATTTAATTTAACTAGTACAGTAGGTCTTTTTGAATTTGTTTCAGCAAATCCAACTTTACGAAATTACACTATGCCGGCAAATCCAACTTTACGAAATTACATTATGCAGGAAATTCCTTTTATATGGTATGATGCTTCTGATGGAGGTACGGAAGTACCACTTCCGTTTCCGAGGGATGATACTTTCGTTGAATTACCTTTTCCCTCAGGTTTTACATTTACTTTCTATGATCAAACATTTGATTGGGTAAGGATAGGCGTAAATGGACATATTAGCTTTTCAAACGCTTTCAGCTCTTCGGATTGGAGGAATGAAGATTTTCCACGAGGCGGTTCCTACTATCATTATATGATTGCTCCTTTTTGGGATGATTTTTACCTTGGTCACCCTGGAGGAACAGTTTATTATAAATATTTTCCAGGAGCAAATGAGTGTTTTGTCATAGAGTGGATAGAGGTTACTCATTATTTTTATTTCTACGCGGGTGGGTATCCTGGGCCTAATTATCCTTGGAAAAGTGGCACGTTTGAAGTAATCTTATATAAAAACGGTAATATCGGCTTTAGCTATGAAGAAATCAGCTATATAGATTGGAATAATGATGTTAATTCTCCCTGGTATCGACGGGGATATTCATGTGGATTAAATTATGGTATTGACCTAGACTTTTTTAATAAATATACGAATATTAACATTGGAACTCAATATTTGTCTTTACTTTTTACTAACGTAATACGTGCAACAGTAGATTTTGACCCTGATACGCTAAATCGGAAAAGCCAGGGAAATTGGGTTACAGTATATATAGAGCTACCAGCAGGCTATAACGTGGAAGATATAGACATATCAACGATCCTGCTTAACGGTGAAGTACCAGCTGAAGACTATCCAACTGGTATAAGTGATGGTATTCTAATGGTGAAATTCGACAGAGCAGCTGCTATAGCAGAAATAGACGAAGGTGAATATGTGGATATAACTATAACTGGGAACCTGCTTGATGGTACGCCATTTGAAGGATTTACTGAAATTCGGGCGTTATTTTAGTGAAGAATTGAAAATTTTAATCAATTATTTTTTCTTTTTTTAAATTAGGTGTATGATATTGAAAAAAAAAATAAAAACGAATACCTTATTCTTTTTATTGATATTATCAATACTACTTTTTCCAATTCAGATAGTTTCAATTAGTCAATTCACCTTAAGCATTCAACCTAAAGTAGATTTAACTTCAATAGAAATGCCTAAATTATCTTCATCAAATAATTGGCCGTCTAATGGTAGGATAATATGCAACGAAGGTTATGATCAATTATATCCTCAAGTTTGTAGTGATGGTGCAGATGGTGCAATTATCACATGGCTAGATGAGAGGAGTGGAACATTCGGAGATATTTATGCTCAATTGGTTAATTCAACTGGAGATGTAAGGTGGGCTCCGAACGGTGTAGCCATATCAACCGAAAATGACACTCAAGGTGGGCCTCAAATTTGCAATGATGGTATAGGGGGTGCTATTATTACGTGGCATGATAAAAGAAATGGATTATTTAACGATATTTATGCTCAAAAAATCAATTCAACTGGAGACATACAATGGGTTGCTAATGGTACTGTAATATCTACAGCTGAGGATGATCAAGTAGTTCCTCAAATCTGTAGCGACGAAGCAGGGGGTGCCGTGATTATATGGAACGATTATAGAAGCGTGAAGGATTATGATATTTACGTTCAAAGGATTAATTCATCGGGAGATGTGAAATGGAACGCTAATGGGACGGCTATATGTACGGAAGGTGGTGACCAATATTTTCCTCAGATTTCAAGTGATAATGCAGGAGGGGCCATTCTAGCTTGGGAAGATTATAGAGGTGGCAAAGGAGGTGACATTTATGCTCAAAAGATCAATTCATCTGGAGATGTGAAATGGGATGTTAACGGGACGGTAATATGTATGGCAAATGATACTCAAGGATACCTTCAAATTACTACTGATGGTGCTGGGGGTGCTATCATTACATGGGCTGATTATAGGAATGGGATGAACTTTGATATTTATGCTCAGAGAATAGATTCTACTGGAAATGTGAAATGGACGCCCAATGGTGCAATAATATGTGGAGCAAGCGGGAATCAAGCAACTCCTCAAATTTGTAGTGATGGAGCCGGAGGGGCGATTATCACATGGGCTGACTGGAGAATTGGATCAAACGGGGATATTTATACCCAGAGAATAGATTCTACTGGAAATGTGAAATGGACTGTTAATGGAGTAGCCATATGTAGATCAAATGCTGATCAAGATGCTCCTCAGATAACTAGCGATGGAAATGGTGGTGCGATTATCACGTGGCAAGATCTAAGAAATGTTTGGGAAGATGTTTATGCTCAGAGAATCGATTCAACGGGAAATGTGATATGGGTCCCCGATGGAGTAGTAATTTGTAATGCTAGCTATGCTCAACGACGACCTCAAATTATTAGTAGAGTAAATAGGAGTGCGATTATCACATGGTTTGACAAGAGAAACGGAGCAAATTACGATATTTATGCAAATCTCATAGAAGATATTCCCTATAATGGAGATGATGGAGATGGTAGATTTCCGATTGAAATTGTAATCATTATATCATCCACATGTGGCGGTATAGCATTACTAGGCGTAGCAACATTTTTTATACTTAAAAGACGTCGAAAAATCGAACAATAAATAACCAATTTTTTTTCCTTCTATTATATAATTACTCTAGTTATTGGAATATTTGTTTGGCCATTAATTTTTAAAAAAGCAGGGTTAATTCAGATCGGTATTCTAGAAGGTGTTTCAGAAATGATTATATATGCTATTTTATGTCTATTTATAGGAATATTCATTCTTTTAACTATTATTATCATGGATAAAACTAAATCAAAAAAGTAAAATTTCTTTTTTCCTTTTTTAATTTTTAAATATTTTATCGACAAATAGTAGATTAATTAATAATAATTTAATTTGGGTTTTAATAAATGATGGATAAGTTTCTTGAAGGGAAAGGGGCTTTAATAACTGGAGGTGCATCTGGTTTTGGTAGAGGTGTTGCTTACGCTTATGCTGAAAGAGGTGCTGATTTAGTACTTGTAGATATTAACGAAGAATTACTTATAGAAACTTCAAAAAATGTAGAAAAGAAAACTGGACAGAAGGCGATTCCTATTGTATGTGATGTTTCTAATTCTGTTCAAGTGGAAGCAATGGTAAAACAAGTTTATAAAGAATTAGATAATGTCTATATACTTTTTAACAATGCTGGAATAGCATTAAGTTATGGCGTAAATATTTGTAGAATTAAAGAAGAAAATTGGGACAAAATAATGAATACTAATCTCAAAGGTCAGTGGTTAGTCGCAAAGGCTTTTTGTCGGAAAATGAAAGCCCAGAAATTTGAACCTATTGCAGGAAAAATGATACATACTACTTCTATTGCGGGTATGGTTGTGGATGGTGGAGTTCCCGCGTATACTATCTCTAAAGCGGGAGTTATTGCTTTAACACAATTGTTATCTCAAACTTTAGCACCTAAAATTACAGTTAATTCTATAGCTCCAGGTCTCCATGTTACAGGAATCTACAGAAATTCTGAAGAAGAAGTAAGAATAAAAATTGAAAGCGGTCACATTAAAACACCTTTAAATAGAATCGGTACTGTTGATGATGTAGTAAATCTCTTAATATTTTTAGCATCTCCTATGTCAAACTTTATAACGGGCCATAATTTTCCTATTGATGGAGGTATAGCAGAAGTGGGTGTTCCTCCTAATTATATTAGATCAAGTGTTTAATAGTGTAGATAAATTTATTAAATCGAAAAAAATTAATACTGATTTGAGTTAAAAAATGATGGATGAAAACTTTTTAGAAGGAAAAGGGGCTCTAATTACTGGAGCCGCGAGTGGCTTTGGAAGAGGCTTTGCGTTTGCTTATGCAAAGAGAGGAGCTAATTTAGTCTTAGTTGATATTAATGAAGAATTATTAAATGAGACAGCAAAAAAGATCGAAAAAAGTACAAGACAAAAAGTTATTCCTATAGTTTGTGATGTTTCAAAATCAGATCAAGTAGAAGCTATGTCAAAACAGGCATTCAATGAATTAGATAACATTTTTATTCTAAATAACAACGCTGGAGTTGCATTGAATTTTGGTAAAGATTTACTGAGAATTGATGAAGAAAGATTTGACAAGCTAATTGCTATTAATCTCAAAGGTCAATGGTTAGTGTCAAAATTTATATGTAAGCGAATGAAAAAGCAGACTTTGAAACCAATTGCTGGTAAAGTTATTCATACTGCTTCTATAGCAGGAATGGTTGTAGATAATGCTTTGCCAGTTTATTCAATAACAAAGGCAGGTGTTATTATGATGGTAAAAGCATTAGCACAGAGTTTAGCCCCAAATATTACTGTTAATGCCATTTCTCCAGGATATCATGTAACAAGGATTTATGATAATAGAGAAGATATCATGAAAATGACTATGGACCAAGGACATGTAAAAACTCCAATGAATAGATATGGAACAGTTGAGGATGTTGTAAATGTTTCTATTTTTTTAGCATCTCCCTTGTCAAATTTCATAACAGGACATAACTTTCCTGTAGATGGTGGAGTTGCAGAAGTAGGCGTTACGGCATATTATTTCAAATCTAATGTTTGATTTTCGATTGGATATTTTCAAAATATTCTTTAATTTTTTTATTTTATTTCATTTTTAATTCTCAAGAAGTATGTAATTAAAATTATAAAAATAATTAAATAGAATTAGTATTATGGAATTAGATAATTTGAATAAAAATGATGTACCTATTGTTGTTATAGGTGCTGGTTTAGGAGGTCTTGGAGCTGCTTGTCAACTTGCTCTTTCTGGAGAAAAGGTCTTATTACTTGAAAAACATAATGTTCCTGGGGGATTTGCAACCTCTTTTGTACGTGGTAGATTCGAATTTGAAGGTGCTTTACATGTTTTAGCAGAAGTCGGGAACGAAGAAAACCCTCTAAGTCTTTATGATTTTTTTAAAGATTTAGGAGTTCTTAATAAGATCGAATTTAAGAAACCACTTGATTTGTTTAGATGTATATTTTATGATGGTTTTGATGAAACCTTACCTAACGATAGAGAAGCATATTTTGATAAATTAGTTGACCTTTTTCCTAGTGAGAGAAAAGGGATTAAGAAATTCAAAAATATTGCTTTTAAAGTAAGAGCGGGTTTTCAATATGTAGCTGAAAAGGAAGGAAAAGCTTCACCCTTGGGAATTCTTTTCAAACATCCTTATTTAGCACGATGTGGTGGTTTAACACTAAAGGATATATTCGACAGATGTTTCAAGGATCAAAGACTTAGAGCTGTGATTGCTCAAATATGGGGATATGACGGTTTACCTCCATCGCGTTTGAATGCCATGTATTATCTTTTGACATTAGTTGCTTTAATGGATGATGCAGTTTTTCCAGTTGGAAGGTCTCATGCATTAAGTAGCACTATGATCGATTGCTTTGAACAATTAAATGGTAAGATAAAATATAATGCTTTAGTGAATAAAATTTTGACTAAAGAGGGCAGAGTTAGTGGTGTAGAATTACTAAATGGTGAGAAAATTCCATGTAAAGCTGTGATTTCAAATGTAAATCCAATTTGTACAACAATGAAGATGCTACCTGAAAGTTTGATTTCTGATGCCTATAAAAAGAGGCTTTATGCACCAGATATAGGAACATCTGTATTTACGGTTTATTTGGGTTTAAATGCCTCACCTAAAGATATAGGAATAGATGATTTTGAGATTTTCCTAAATTCAACTGATAATCTTGAAGAACAATACAAGAGCACATTGCGAATAGAAAAACCAAAATATCTTTTAGCTTCTTGCTACAATATTATGTATGAGAATATCTCTCCACCCGATACGCGTCAAGTAACTTTAACCATTCTTCAAGATGGAAAAGCATGGCATACAATTTCGCCTGATCAATATCACCAGAAAAAAGATGAAATGGCTGACCAAATGATCAAAATGCTAGAGGAATTTTTATCTCCAAATATAAGGGATTATATAGAAGTAGCTGAAGCTGCTACTCCCTTAACTTATTATCGGTATTCAAAAAGTATGAATGGTGCTATTTATGGTTATAAACAAGATGTATTAGATAGTCCCATGTTAAGATTGAATAGTAAAGGGGCTATTCCGGGATTATATCTAGCTGGTGCATGGGTTAATTTAGGTGGTGGTTACTCTACAAGTTTAACAAGTGGAAGAATGGCTGCAGCTATGTATTTAGAAGAAAAAGAACAAGGGAGGGTGTGAACCATGTTCAAAGATTTAAAAAAGTTTAGTTATGCAAGGAAATTAAAGCAATGGCGTGATGAAGTTCAAGATATTCCCGAATATTATGATGGATTAGAAAATCTACATGATCGACTACATCCCGGAAAAATATGGCTCCAAGTTTCTGACATTAAAGATCTTTCTCATGATACAAAACTATTTAGATTAGTACCAGGAAGAACTTCGAAATTGTTGCCACCATTTCGGGCAGGGCAATATATAGGAGTTACAGTTGAAATTAATGGAGTTAGAACTACTCGTCCATATTCCATAGTCTCTTCTCCAAACCAACATGCATATTACGAGCTCGGAATTCGAAAGAAAGAAGGTGGCTTTGTAAGCGTATACCTCTACAATAATTTAAAAGTTGGTGATATAATAGAATGTACTGAACCTTTAGGAGAATTTTATTATAATCGCTTATTTCATGGAAACAATTTAGCATTCATCGCAGGTGGATGTGGCATTACCCCGTTCATTTCAATGTTGAGAGATATTTCTGAACGATTGCTACCAATAAATATTTGGCTATTATTTGGATGCCTAACAGAAAACGATATACTTTTTAAAGAAGAACTTGAAGATTTACAAGCTAGAAGATCGAATTTTAAGTTTGATTGTATCCTTTCAGAAGCAAGTTCAGAATGGAAAGGGGAATGCGGCTTTATTACTCAAGATAAAATAAAAAACTTCGTTGGAAGTGTGAGTGATAAATATTTTTACGTAGTAGGAAATCGTGATATGTATGAATTTATTTTCAAAGAACTGGAGAATCTTAACATCCCTACACATCACATAACTTATGAAGCATATGGAACTCCTGATGACATCACTAAAGTAATAGGATGGCCTAGCGGTATTAATAAGTCTAAAAAGGTACAGATATCGGTCATTTATAATGAAGCAGGAATAATGGAAGAGAAAATTTTTGAAGCCTCATGCATTGAGCCGATTCTGAATTCTCTTGAGAGAGAGATGGGGTTAAAATTGAATGTTGAAAGTGGATGCCGATCGGGAAAGTGTGCCTTATGTCGAACAAAATTAATTTCAGGAAAAATCTTTATTCCTCCAGAAGTAACAATCAGGGAGGTAGATCAAAAGTTTGGATATATACATCCTTGTGTATCTTACCCTATAACAGACGTGTATATAGATTTAACTTAAAAATTAGATATTCTTTTTTTCTATATTTTTATATTATTATAAATCATAAGTTTTATTATAGATTTTTTAAATCAAAAAGAGGGTCTAAAAGTGAGTATTGAAAATCAATCTTTTGCATCAAAAATTGTAATTATTCCAGGAGGTTCTAAAGGAATGGGAAAAGCCACTGCTAAAAAGATTATTCAGTTAGGAGGGAGTGTATGTCTTGTTGCCCGAAATATGGAAATTCTGAAGGAAACTCAAGAAGAATGTCAAAATCTTATATTAAATAGTAATCAATTTGTAGAGATAATTTCATGTGACACAACAGATATGGTAAAGTTGAAACCTCTACTTGAAGGATTTATTCAAAAGCACGGAGTTCCCGATTATTTGTTCAATTTTGTTGGTTATGCATATGCTCAATATCTAGAAAATTTGAACCTAGAGGATTTTAAAAGAAATATGGACATAAATTACTATGGTCAATTAATTCCCACCCTCGTTATTTTGCCCCATCTTATGGATTCGAAAAAAGGTTATATCACCTTTACATCATCTGTTATGGGATTTATGGCAATCATGGGATATGCAACTTATGTGCCAAGTAAATATGCTATTTTTGGTTTAGCTGAAGTATTACGACACGAATTACTCCCTTATAATATTAAAGTGTCAGTTCTTTTTCCTGTTGATACCGATACCCCTGGTTTAGCAGAAGAAAACAAAGGAAAACCAGAAGAATGTAAAATAATTTCAGAGTCAGGTGGTTTAATGTCTGCAGAAGAAGTTGCAGAGGAATTTATAAAAAGCATTTTAGAAGAACGTTTTGAAATCCTTCCTGGTGAAGCTGCTATTCAATTAAAGTCTATGAGAGATAATCCTGATGACATCCGTGCTGTCACGGATCGTCTTTACAAAAGGGCGAGAAGAAAAACAGGAAGAAAAATTTAATCTTTTTTATTTAATTTAAAAAAGAGAAAAAAAGGATTTTTTAAGGAATATATACCTAAAATTTTACTTTCTTTTGCGTCTTTTCACTGTTGTTGATATTTCCAATAAAAAACCAAATGATTTTTCTGTATCCAAATATGCAAATTTCTGTTTACCGACTTGTCCAGTTTGTAATACTTCTATCCCTCTTTTTCTGAATTCTTCGATATATTGATTTAAATCATCAACATAAATGCCAATACTATGAAGTCCTTGTTTACCTTGATCGATAAATTCTTTAAATAAGCAATCACCGCTTTTCCATTGCTGTAGTTCAATTTGTACATTGAGTAAGCGACTGAATGCATAATCTACTACTATACTTGATTCTTTACCATGAAATGTTGCATCTTGATGAGTAATGTTTTCCATATGCGCAAAATTGGGTATCCCATATAATTTCTCCATAAGTTTTGCTTGCGTTTCAATATCTTTGTACACGTAGCTTAGCTGATCTATTTTTAAGTTCCCTAAATTAAATTCAAAATTTTCTACCATTTTTCTTCAACTTACTAACTTTGGTATGTTAAGATATGTATGAATTAAATTAAAATATTTTAATAATCATTAAAATTTCTAATTAATTGTTTTTATAGCAAGGATTAAAACTTCGAGCCTAAAAATTGAAAATAAACAAAAATAATATGAAAAAAATAGGATTAATTGTAAATCCTATCGCTGGTATGGGAGGAAGTGTTGGATTAAAAGGAACTGATGGTGATATTTATAAAAAAGCATTAGAATTAGGTGCTAAACCAGTTTCACCAAAAAGAGTAAGTCAATTTCTCACAAATATAGAAAATATAAATAATGTTCACTTTTTAGTAGCTCCTGGAAAAATGGGTGCAGATTTCTTAGAGGGAAGGAAACTTCAATTTGAAACAATTGGAGTGATTACTAATCAAACTTCTAAAGAAGATACTAAAAGTATTGCGAAATTAATGGTATCCCAAGACATAGATTTGCTTGTATTTTGTGGTGGTGATGGAACAGCAAGAGATATTTATGATGCTATTGGATTAGAAGTGCCGGTTTTAGCGATACCTTCCGGTGTAAAAATGTATAGCCCAATCTTTGCAATAAATCCTATCGCTGCTAGTGAAATTCTTGATGCCTTTGTGGACGATTTTATAGAACTTGCTGAGAAAGAAGTTTTGGATATTAATGAGGATTCATATAGACAAGGAATATTAGATACAACGCTTTATGGTTATCTGAAAGTACCTAAATTCCCTGACTTAATACAGGCAGGAAAAGATAGTTCCGGCTTTGGAAATGCAGAAGAGCAAAATAAATCAGATATCGCGAGATTTATAGTAGAAAACATGCTAGATGATACTTTATATTTATTAGGCCCTGGTACTACAGTAAAAGCGGTCTCTAATCATTTAAAATTACCCAAAACACTTCTTGGCATTGATGCTGTGTTTAAGAATAAAATTATTGGAAAAGATTTAAATGAAAAAGGAATTCTTGAACTATTAAATAAATATAATAAAGTTAAAATTATAATCACACCAATTGGTGGTCAAGGTTTTATACTTGGAAGAGGAAATAAGCAATTTACTCCGAAGGTTATAATGAAAGTTGGAATTAAAAATATTATTATAATCTCTACACGAGAAAAAATGAGAAGTCTGAAATGTCTAAGAGTAGATACGGGGGATCGAAATCTTGATTTATCTTTAAAAGGGCTCTTTAAAATTGTAATTGGATATGGTGAAGAGTTAATAGTTAATATTGAAATCTAAATTAATAAAAATTTAAAGTTAGACTAGTTTTTTTATTTCATTCAGATGAAGTAATATTCATAACTAAATTAATCCTGAGGAATTATTATGAAGAGATCAGAAGTCAATCATATTATGCGAAGAGCTATTGATTTTTTTGAAGAGCAAAATTTCTATTTACCTAAATTTGCATATTGGACGGTAGAGGATTGGAAAAGACGAGTAGAAGAAGGCCAAGAGATAATTAAAAACCAATTAGGATGGGATATTAGTGATTATGGCGAAAATAATTTTTATAAGAAAGGTTTAGTTCATTTTACTATTAGAAATGGAAATGTAGAAGGCCTAAAGAAAGGCGGAAAACCTTATTGTGAAAAAGTTATGATAATTGAGGAGAACCAATCAGTACCACTTCACCATCATCAAACTAAGATAGAAGATATAATTAATCGCGGAGGTGGGATTTTAAAAGTTCAAGTTTATAATGTTGGAGAGAATGAAGAAATAGTAGAATCGCCAGTATTGGTCTCCCTTGATGGTATTGAAAAGAGAGTTGAAGCGGGATCAATATTAGAACTCACTCACGGTGAATCTATTACGTTAAAACCGATTCATTATCATAAATTCTGGGCAAAGAAAGGAACAGGGAGAGTATTAATAGGAGAAGTTTCTAGTGTTAACGATGATTATAAAGACAATAAATTTAAGAATAAGATAAAAAGATTTAGCGAGATTGAAGAAGACGAGACGCCTCTTTATTTATTATATAATGATTATAGAAAATTTTTAAATTTATAAACTTAGGAGTATTAAGATTGAATAAAATTGGTAAGTATTCAGGAAATAGAAGAATAGATACCTCTTCTTTTGATGAACCTGATCCTGATGATGAAAAAACATTTCAGAGATGGTTAGGAGGAGAAAGAGAAGTTACAGCTAAGAGATTTTTAAGAATTTGTAAAACTAATATTTCTCATACTACTGATCCTAATAACATAGTAATTCATATGGTAGGAAAATCACATATAGATTGTGCTTGGATGTGGAGATTTGAGCAAACAAGAAAGAAAGCTCAAATCACTTTTAAAAAAGCCATTTTACATTCAAGGCTGTTTCCAAATACATTTTGTTTTGCCTTAAGTCAACCAATACTTTTAGAATGGATTAAAGCTGATGATCCTTCATTATTTAATGAAATTAAACAAATGGTTAAAAATGGGAACATTGAACTTGTTGGAGGATCGTATGTTGAACCTGATTGTATGATGCCATCAGGTGAATCTTTTATCAGACAACGATTATACGGGATGCATTTTCTATTGAAAAATTTTAATGTATTACCATCAGTAGAATGGTTTCTTGACTCTTTTGGGTATAATCGCGGTCTTCCTCAGATCTTAGCCAAAACTGGTGCAAAATTTATATGGACGAATAAAATGACATGGAATAGAGATACTATCTTTCCTTTTGTAAATTTCTGGTGGCAAAGTCCCAATGGCAATCGAATTTTAGCCGCTAATTTCTGGGAGAATGAAAGTGTATTTGGAGATTGGGATCGTTTCCAGATAGGGCGTCATTTACTAAAAAGAGAGGGACGTAAAATTTGGGATTATAATCTTGATTATAGCACTTTAAAAGAACACGTCGATGAGAAAATTTGTCCAGTTGTAGGATTTTTTTTTGGAATAGGTGATGGTGGTCATGGACCAACCCATAAAGAAGTAGCTTTAGCAAATGCAATGGCTAAGGAAAAAATTTTTAGATGGAGTAGAGTTGAATCATTTTTTAATGAAATTAATACCTATTCAGATCGTTTTCCTATATGGAATGATGAACTTTATCTTGAAACACATCGAGGTTGTTTCTCAAATCATGCTTTAGTTAAAAGACAGAATCGTAAATATGAAAACTTATTAAATTCTTTGGAGATGGCTGCTCTACTAATTAAATTAACAAATTCTAATTATATATATCCCATGGAAGAGTTCCAGAATTTATGGAAAACAGTATTGAAAAATCAATTCCATGATGTTTTACCAGGAAGTTCTATTCCAGAAGTTTATGATGAAGTATATGATGATTGGGAATTACAGAACGCGAAAATAAAATCAATTTATAAAGAATTTTCATCGAAATTGGCAATTGAAAAAAAGTATTCGAATTTGAATAAAACTGTTAATTTGGTTTTATTTAATCCTCATACATGGGAAACAGATTATAGATTGTTCATACCAATTTATATTTTTAATAAGATACCAGAATTGGATGATAATGGTAGACCTCTTTATGCAGAACTTGAAATATCAAATAAGATTTATATATGCCAACCTATTTCCGCAGATCCAATTGAAACAATAGATTCAAGACAAGCTGGTTGGTGGACTATTATTAATTTAAATCCAATTAGTTTAACCAGAGCTAAGATCACAATTTTAGATAAGAAGAAAAGTGAAAAAATTCAGAAGAATTATAAGATAGAGGTCTCTGATACTAGGATAGCGAATGACCAAATAAAACTAAAAATAGATCCTAAAACTGGAACTTTTATTGAACTTAATGCTAAAAATGTTAACAATGAGAGGAATTTGTTTAAAGGACATTCATCTAATCTTACCTATGGTTTTTTAGATGATGATAAAAAGGATCCAGCTTGGAACCTTACACCAGAATACTGGAAATACCCTAAAAATTATGAACATGATAAAGATGTTAAGATAAGAATTTGTGAATCAGGTCCTATTTTTGGCACATTAGAGATTAGTAAAACTATAGGAATAAGCAATGTGGTTCAGAAAATTAGAATTTTTACAAATAGAAAAGAAATTTTCATTGATTACATTACTGACTGGAAGGAAGAACATGTTATGCTAAAAGTATCATATAATACATCTACAAATGCAGAGATTGTTGTTGCTGATGCTACTTATTGTGCTGGATCTTCCAAAACTAAACCTGAAGTTCCTTGTGATATTGCGAGATTTGAAAAAATTTGTCATGAATATTGTGATTTAAGTACTCCTGATAATACATGGGGATTTGCGATTTTAAATGAAGGAAAGTATGCTTACGACGCTAATGGTGGTGATTTGAGGTTAACAATGCTTCGCTCTTGTCTTTATCCTCCCCCTTCTCCTGAAGCATGGGTAAACCAAGAAAGAAAAGAAAATGAACAAAATTATGGGCATAGTGTACCAAAATTTAGCGGATTAGGACCCATGATGTGTAGATACGCATTATTACCTCATAAAGGAGGTGCTTTAATAAATGAAGATGGATCTCCAAACTCAATCGTTAAAAGAAAAGCAAAAGAATTTAATATGCCAATCCTTGTGTTTCCTATAAATGATCACCAAGTAAATGATACTACTACTCTGTTAAACGGGAAATCTTTCGCAAAAGTTTTAAATCCAAATGTTTTTCTTGGTGCACTAAAATTTAGTGAGTGGAAAAAGGATGGAACGATTATTATAAGATTTTATGAAATATCGGGATTTAAGACAGAAGCCAGTATTCAATTTAATGAGCAATTCTCAGAAAGAATCCTTAAGATAGAACCTGCAGATCTTATTGAGAGAGAGATTCAAGATAAATGCAATTGGAATAGCAATAATTGCAAATTAACTTTCGAACTTAATTCATTTGAGATTAAAACATTTAAAATATATATAAAATAAACTAAAATTGTTTTATTTTAGTTCTATATTAAGATCATTTAATTTTTTTTCAGTTGGCCAACCTGTTTCCCAATCCCAATCTCGAATTTTATAATACTCTTTTAGAT
Organism: Candidatus Hodarchaeota archaeon; assembly: GCA_048887165.1. Classification (GTDB taxonomy): domain Archaea; phylum Asgardarchaeota; class Lokiarchaeia; order Sigyniarchaeales; family SOKP01; genus SOKP01. The sequence continues at coordinate 28,432 of JBHLJZ010000042.1, forward strand.
TTTCCTCTAAATGGGCATTGATTCCGGCTGTGCAACCTTCTTCTAATGGTTGACTATTTATCTTTTTAAGATAATCATCTTGACGTGAACAACCAAGTTTACATGAGATTATTCTCTTCAAATTATTGGCACGTTCTCCAACACTATAAAGATTTTTCACTCGAGCAAGTGATGAAAATCCAGTAGAAGCTTGTAGAAGTTTACAAAGTAAAGTTTCATTAATTTTAGGAACACTACAAATTACAGCAGAGTCGTATACATTCGTTATATCTTGCATATTTATAATTGAGTTCTCTCTCTTGTTAATATCGAATCTATCACCTTTTTTTATTTTAGAGTAATTAGAAAAACCCCATTCTACTAGATAAAAATCACCCTTACAATGATTTGCACCTACACAACATGTCATATAGGATAATGCTTGTCCTAAAAATGATCTAGAATCATGTAAAGGATGCTCTAGACCTTTAACATGTGCAGCCAATTCTGGGTCCACTTGAAGTTTTTCTGCCATAACTCGCGTACCATCAGCAAGTAGATTCCCAATATCTTTTCTATTTACAATCTTGTCTATTAGCTTAAAAATAACTTCTTTATTACCCCACCTAAATTCATCTAATTTGATGTCTGTTAAATATTCCGATATTTTATTGAGG
>JBHLJZ010000043.1:0-28289 GCA_048887165.1 Candidatus Hodarchaeota archaeon
ATTCTAAAATCAGATTCAGACATTTTTGTATTTACCTTTTATGTTTAGATTTTTTATGAAAATTTTATTTTTTTTTTATAATAATGATATAAATTTCAGACTTTTACTTAAATTTTATAATAAGAAAAAGTAAATGAATTAATATATATTTAAAGTAGACCGATTTTTCTTAATGAAATTTTATAATAATTAATTATAAATTTTTTTATTTATTTTTCTCTATAATTTACTATTTAATACTATCAGAATTAGGGAAGATAATTGATTTTTGATGTTAGATGAAAAATATAGAAAAGCAGCACGGATTATTATAAAAGCAGGATTCCTACCTTTTCCTATTAACGATACCATGATTGAACTATTAAAAATCTTATTAAAAGAGAACGATTTAGATTTTATAACGGCATTTAGAAGAAGGTCTTCACAAACTATGGAAGAATTAAAAGTAAGTAGCAAATTGTCTGAAGATGAAATTTTGAATCATATAGAAAGTTTAGCTAAAACTGGATTTATTTTTAATCAACCAAATTCTAAAGGAGTAATGGTTTATCGTCTAATGCCGTTAGTGATGGTTGGAGCATTTGAATATACATTCATGAAAAAAATTGAATTTAATAAAGAAAATAAAGATTTAGCTGCGTTATTTGCTAAACTTTTCAATGAATTATCAGAATTTATCCAAGAAAATTATGATACAATTTTAACTTTATTTGAGAATATGCCTCCATTCGATAGAACAGTACCCATCTTAAATAAGACTATAGCTGGTGAAGAATTAAAAATAGAAATTGGTAAAGAAATAGAAGCACCCGAAGAAATAATTATCCCAACACAAAAAGTAGAAGATATTATAAAGAAGTTTGAAGATATTGCAGTAGGGTATTGCTTTTGTAGACATCACCAAGAATTATTAGGAAATCCATGTAAACAGACCGAATTAACGGAAAATTGTTTCACATTAGGAAAATCCGCTAAATATGTTGCTGAACAAGGATTTGGAAGGATGATATCGCAGGAAGAAGCTTTAAAAATAATTAAAGCGTCAGAGAACGATGGATTAGTACATAAAGCATGGCATCCTCATTCTGATATCTCAAAAGAAGAAACTAGTATTTGTAATTGTTGTGAAGATTGTTGTGGTACATTTGATTGGTGGAGGAAAGGATCAACAGCAATGATAAATTCAACAAATTATATATCAATAATAAATGAGGATTTGTGCACAGGATGTGGAACTTGTGTAGAAAAATGTCCAATTGAAGCAATAGAATTAAATGATGAGAATAAAGCAGAAAGAAACCCAGATTGGTGTATTGGCTGTGGAGTTTGCGCTCATTTCTGTCCTGAAAACGCAATTTCACTAAAAGAAGGGATGAGAAAAGTATATATTCCGCCTCCTAGACTTCGTAGTTAATTCTTATTTTTTTATCTTTCTATTTGAAGTTTTTGTTTGAATAAATCAATAGTATTAGAGATCTCAGCTATCTTTAAAGAAAATTCTTTGGGTTTCAATATCTTTAATTTTTCAAAATCTTCTATTATTTCTTTGAATTCATCAATCCAAGTTTTTAATAAAATTTCAGCCTCTTGTCCTTGGAGTCTGTTGCTAAATTCTTTAGAAACCAATTCTTTGACCTGTTGCATTAATTTCTTCTCATTAATAGTATACGATATCTTTAATACATCCTGTTGACTTTTAACAGACTCAATATCATTTAAAATCCCAGTTTTATGTTTAGAAAATTCATCATCTAATTTTTTAACCATATCAACAATAATATCTTCTTGGGTTTTGATCATTTCTTCAAGTTGTTCCTGATTTAAAGTCTGATTACTTTTAATTCCCATTATCTCTTTATCTAATGTATCAGTGATCCTTTGAAGAATATTTTCTAATTTTGAGTTTACCAATTCAAGTTCATTTTTTAATTTTCTATTAATATCATTAATTTCTTTATCTATTCTTGAACTAATTTCCTTATTTTTATTATCAATTATTTTTTTTAGTTCCTTTATTTCATTAGCAATTTGTTCATATTTAGAATCCATATTTTTTTTAATTTCTTTGTTTTCATGCTCTAGTTTTTCAATTCTATCTTTTAGTTTAATAATATCTTTTGGATTAATATCATTTTCCTTTTTTGGGATTTCTAATCACCTGTTTTATTTATTTGAATTACCAATTTCCATTTTTTTTCTTTTTTTATTCAAATCTAATATCATATCTAGCTTTAATTCAAAATCCTCTTTATAATGCCTTAGATCTTCTGTTATTTTTTCTATTTTATCAACCAAAGAGTCTATGGGCGTTTTTTTTAAATCTAAAATTAGGCTTTCAATATTTATAAGATTGTTATTAAAGGCATCTATAATATTGCTTTTCATTATATCTATTTTTAAAGTGTTTTTTTGAAAATTATTAGGTTCTACCTCACTTTCGTTATAAAGATCGGAATCTATAACCTTCTTAATTATCTTTGGAGTTATTTTTTTCTCTAAAATATTTGAATCTATTCTTTCTAAATTAACAATAGGATTTCTTAAATCTTCTTCTGTTTTTTCAATTAAATTTAAAAATTTTGAAGATATACCTACAAATTGTTTATTATTATCGTCGATTTCTAATTTTTCTAAAAATTCATAAATAACTAATTCAAAAGCTTCTAAAATATTATTTTGTGTTTTAGCAGAAGTAAATATTATTGGAAATTCTTCTTTATTATATTGACGAATATTATTGAGCAGCATTTCGGAATTTTCTAGCTTTAATAAATCTGCCTTGTTTCCTATTAAATAGATGATACATTCTGGAGTATTCTTTTTCAAATTAGGATAAGAAGTTTTTTGTATTTCAAGGAGAGTATCCCTTGGATTCGATAAATCAAATATTAAAAATGCTATATCGATATTTGTAAAAAAAACAGGATTTAAGGGATTAAAAGACTTTTGACCCCCAACATCCCAAATATTTATCATGATATGGTTATTTTTTAATAAGTATTCTTTTCTCATTATATTTGAGCCTATTGTGGGAATGTACATTTTTGGAATTTCTTTTCGTAAAAATGAATTTGCTATAGATGTTTTTCCTACGCCCCAATAGCCCAAAAGTACTAATTTAATATTGATTTCAGAAATAAGCATAATATAAAGATAAAACTTAATTTAATAAAATATAACATGAGGTATATATAAATTTGTGTCAAATTTATTCTTAAAATACAAGAGTATGTAGTTAAAAATCCCAATTAGTCCTAGATCTTCGCTAATTATCTTTAGATTTTAAATTTTTTCTGAAATTGATAATATAAATTTGAAATAAAGTTCTTTATCGATTTAAATATTCATCTTAATAAGTTTCTTTACTCTACTTTCTGTTGAAGGATGCCTAGATAAGATTTTTTTTATAAAATTTTTATCCTTTTTATATTTATTATCAACTATCCAGAAACTTTTCGATATATTAGACATTTTAAAAGTTAAGTCTGGCTTTGAGATGTAGCACTTCACCATTTTTATTAATGCTGTTGCTAATGAATAAGGATCTTTTGTGAGAAAAGAACTTTCGAGATCTGCTTGGGTTTCTCTCGAGCGTGAAATATATGACTCTAAAATGGGACCTGTTGGAAACCATAAGAATCTTCCAACAATAAAGAGAGATTTTATCCAAACATCCTTATTTTTAATGTGGAATAATTCATGAGTAATTACTGCTTTTATTTCATTAAATTCAAGATTTTCAAAAAGCCCTATTGAAAAAACAATCAAATACTTTTTTGGACTGAGAAATAATGTAAAAGCATTAGGTAGTGCTTCGTCTAATACGGCAACTTTCACTTTTATTCTCAATTTAAGATCCTCAATTGTTTTCGAGATATAATTTTGTAAGAGAGGGTATTCATTACTTTTTAAAAATCTTATATTGTTCTTTTTCAAGATTGATTTGGCACCTAACCAATACCAAAGAATTCCCGTTGAAAATAAAGAACCATGATAAACAAAAATGAGAAATGCTGCTTCAAATGCAGTACAAATTATTGGGAGTATAAGAGTAATCAAGAAATAAGTAATCAAAATTATATATATTGATAGATTTTTAACCTGAATCTTCTCCGCCACCCTTAGAATCTTTTAAAAGTTCTAATTCTTCTAATAATTTATCAAGTTCTTCTTCATTATAATTTTTTGAGATCTCTTGGATAATTTTCATTGATGCAATATTACCATACGATTTTATGATTTGTTTTGCTAAATTTTTTGATATTTTTTTTTCGAAACCGTTTTTGGTTTCTTTTGTTTTATAAATATAAAAAAGTCCTCCTTTTCCAGTCTCGATCTCTCTCGTTAAAAATCCTTTTTGAAATAATCTATTCATAGTTGTGCTAATTGTAGTTAATGCGATTTTTCTTTCTTTAGAGAGCACTTCAAACATCTCTCTTACGGTTGATGACCGGTTTTTCCACATTAATTGCATTATTTTCAATTCTAAAGGTCCAAGTTCTGATTTGATTGCCATACACATATTAATATTTCGATTATAATAAATGTTTCTATTTAAATAGTAACATTTATATTTTTTAAATTACATTATTCTATTATAGTCGAAGTGACTATTATAATAAAAATAAATCTAAAAGGTGAGAGAAAAAAATGGCTATGTCCGTAGGTCTAATGGTAATATTTATATCCGTATTGATAGTAGATTTAGTTTTAATGGTATTTTGTCTTATTAACATAAGTAAAAGCAAAGAGAAGTCAAAGAAAAGTAAAATTGGATGGGCTTTAATAGTAATAATATTAAACTTTATTGGACCATTACTATATATAATTTTAGGACGGGAAAAATTTAACAGGAGCAAAATCTGAATTTTTAGTAATTAAATTTAAAATAACAGGGAAGAAAAATGAATACACAAAAAATATCATCTGAAAATAGTGGAGAATTGATCAAGTTTTATAAAGTATCTAAAAAATATAAGAAATTATTAGCGTTAGATGAGATTTCATTTACTATAAACAAGGGAGATATATTTGGATATATTGGTCCAAACGGAGCTGGGAAAACTACTACGATAAAAATATTAGTTGGTTTAATCAAAGATTATGAAGGAAATGTATATCTACAAGGAAAAAAAATTACAAAGAATACATACAATATTCATAAGATATTAGGTTATCATCCTCAAGATGTAGGATTTCAAGAATGGCGAACTGTTGATCATCTTCTCAAAACTTTTGGGCAATTAGCTGGCCTACACTCAGCAGATCTTGAATCTAACATTCAAGAAGTACTAAAATTTGTAAACCTACAAGAAGTAAGATATAAAAAAATAATTCATCTCTCTGGAGGTATGATCCAAAAATTAAGGTTAGCTCAAGCTTTACTTAGTAAACCAGAAATTCTAGTGCTAGATGAACCACTTTCCGGTTTAGATCCTTTTAGTCGATATCAATTAAAGAATTTGATAAGAACCCTTAGTAAAGAGGGCAAAACAATTTTATTTTCATCTCATATACTTTCTGATGTTCAAGATATTGCTACTAAAATCGGGATCTTAAACAACGGTAAGATTATGAAAATAGGAACTCCAGATGAATTGCAAAATGAATTTCACGTAGGCAATATTATTGAAATAGAATATGCTAACAACGCTAAACACTGTGCTGGTTTTGAAAGTATCTCCAACATTGAAAGGGTTGAGAAGTTTAATTCAAATAAAGACTTGATTCATCTAAAATCAAATCAAGAAATAGATATTTGTATACAAGATATTCTAAAAATGATAACAGAACAGAAGTGTAAAATTCGTAATTTCAAATTAGTTAAACCGAGTTTAGAAGATATGTATCTAAAATATGTTGGAGGGAATGATTAATGAGTTTAAGAATACTTTTTTTGGATGAATTACGGGGCTTTTACAAATCAAAAGTAATGGTAATTTTATGGATCGGAATGCCTATTTTATCAATTCTACTTCATTTTATACCAAACACAGAGGAACTCCCCATTATATCTTTAGTAGCAATCGTAATCGCGAGTATTGGAGGAACTCTTGCTGCTGCAATGCTTAGTACTTCAATCGCGAGTGAAAAATTTCGTCATGTTTACGATTTATTTCTAATTAGGCCTGTTCGAAGAAGAAATATCCTATTAGCAAAATTCTTTGCAGTGTATTTTTGTTTAATTATTGCTACTGCGATTTCTCTTATATCTGGATTAGTTATTGATATATTTACTATTGGAATTCTGCCTGATTATGTAATGGTTCAGACTTTTGAATCCCTTTTTATAAGCTTAGCTGGTATGGCAATATCATGTTCTATTGGTATGCTTTTTGGAATTTTAGTATCGTCAGTACCAGTAGCCGCAATATTGTCTGTATATCTCGGAAATCAGTTAACAGCACTTTCAATTTTACCCACGGTTTTTCTCGATTTCATAAACCCAATTTTATTCGCACTCATTATTGGAATTTCAGTGACATTATCTATCTTGACAATATGTATAATTACCTTCAATCGAAGGCAGTTCTAAATCTAAAATTTTTTTTATGCTTTATTTTTTTCTTTTGAAAATTTTCGGTATGCGTATACAATTCTCTGTATAACCGTCAGATTCGTACCTATAGCAAGAATGATCATTGTCCACCAAATAGATCTCGAGAACCAAATTTGTAATAGAGAACCTATAAACAAAATGGGTACCCTATCAGTTCTTTCTAGTAGACCTACACCATATAAATTATTAATACCCAAGGCTTCAATTTTTGCTCTTGTATAAGAAGTTAAAAAGGCTCCTATAAGTACTAATAATCCAATTTCAATACTTGTATATCCTCCCAAGATGACTCCAAAAAAAATGAAAAAATCTCCAATTCGGTCTAATGTGGAATCTAGAAATGAACCTAATTTGGTAGGTCCTTGAAGTCGTGCTACAACTCCATCTAATTGATCGAAAAATTCAGTAATAAATAATAGGATAATTATTAATATTAAAAATTGAAAAAGAAATGAAAAGAATGCTAAAATGGCAGCAATCAAACCAAGTAGAGTAAAATAATTCGCTGGAATTCTTATTAATTTACGAGCTAATGGTAAAAGTAGTTTTTCCGAGAACTTTTTTACTCCTAATAACATTTTATTATCTACTTTTTTGTTGTAACAAAATAATTTTAAAATAAAAAAAAAGATACAAATTATATATTATATATTGGAAAGAATTTCTCTTCTACGTATTTAATGAAATAATTTGGATTTAATTCTTCTCCTGAAATTCTTTTTATTAATTCATTAGTTTCATAGATTTTTCCATATTGATGGATATTTTCCCTTAAATAGGCTAAAAGTCTAGAGAATTCCCCTTTTCTGTAATCCTCTGGAAGGTCGGGCATTTTCTTTAAGATAGTAGAATAAATCTGAGCAGCATACAGGTTTCCTAATTGGTATGTTGGGAAATATCCGAATAGGCTTCTTTAGCGATTTGCTTAAGAAATTGCCCCCATTGACCAATGTATATCCTGTAAAACTCCTTCTTGATCATTTGCAGGAATAATTCCTAATAGGTCTTCCATTTTAGAATTCCACATTTGAGGTAGCTCATTTACTTGAATTTTTCCATCAACAAGATCTCTTTCGATTTCAAACCTTAGGATGATATGCAGTCCATAAGTGACTTCATCAGCATTTACTCTAATGAAAGAGGGTTGTACTACATTAACAGCGCGATAAAACTCTTCCATTGGGTAACTTTTAAGAATCTCTGGGAAATAATTTTGAAAAGTTGGATACCAAAATTCCCAGAATTCCTTACTACGACCAACAAAGTTTTCCCACATTCTAGATTGAGATTCGTGTATCCCCATCGAGCATCCATCAGCTAATATTGTATCGTGAATTTCTTTCGTATAACCCATCTCATATAATGCATGCCCACATTCATGTATTGTTCCAAAAATGCATTCATTAAGAAAATTTTCTTTAGTTCTAGTCGTAATTCGAGTATCCATGGATGATAAAGTGGTAGTAAATGGGTGTGTTGATAGGTCCTGCCTTCCAATGCTTAGATCAAAATTAAGCTTTTTTATAATTTCAAAACTTAGCTTAAACTGTTGATCTTGGTTATAATTTTTTTTTAGGATGGAATTGTCTGGTTTATCAGAGGAATTGCTTAATTTTTTTACAATTTCTACTAATTTGGGTCGAAATTGATTAAAAGTTTTTGTAATCCAATCCCTCGTCGCTTTAGGCTCAAATTCATCAATCAACGTAGAGTAATCATCAGGACCAATATCTAAGTATCTTGCTTTTTTTAACTGAAGATCGACTGTTTTTTTTAGTAAAGGCTCGAAAAGTTTGAAATCACTCTTATCTTTTGCTTTTTGCCAAACTTGCCCTGCTTCAGATGCAGTTTTTGATATTTCTGCAACCAATTCTTCTGGTATCTTAGTATTATGCTCAAATTCTCTTTTTGCTTCTCTTATCATTGCTTTTTCAATATCATTTAAGTTCTTTTCTTTTTCAGCATTCGCAATTAATTTACCTGCTTTATCCGAAGTAAGTCTTCTATGGATTAGCGTACTTATAAGTTGCCTTTGATAGGCTCTACCAGTTACATCTGCATATTTTCTCATATTTACTTCTTGATCCCAGCCTAAAAGGGCTTCAATGTAGCTTAATCTCTTTATTTCAGTAAAATATTCTTTTAATTTTTTAATAGCATTCATATTTTTTGAAAAAATTTGTTGTTAAATTATCAAATCAATAAAAATTTAAGTACATTTATACAAAAAAATCTTGCTCTTTTTTAGATAGTACAAATTTAATCTCAAGAAAATAATATACTTCTTTTTATTATTCATTATTTTTGGATTTATTTGATTAAGTTTTTTAATTTGTAAGAGTAATAAGATATTATTGAAATTTATTTAAAAGTGATTCTTGAGTGGCTTTGAGCTTTGAAGATTGGATATTCATATTGTATTTTTGTTTTACAATCATTTCAATGATTTTATTTATTATTTATGTAAAAAAAGAATACAGAAAAATCTTAATATCTTTTATTATTTCATCTATTTTGATACCCTTCAATTTAATTATTCAAGAACCTTTTTTTAACTTCATAATCTTAAGTTTTATTATTTCTAATCTGGTTTTGTTTTCAATTTTATTATTTCGACCTTTTTTTCTAATAAAAAAAGAGAAATATTTATTTTTAGATGCTGAAAAAGAAATAGAAGTAGAGTTAAATATTAATGATACTGAAATAGAACCACTAGCTGAGGGTGATTGAAATGACAGTATCTTTTTTTTCTTATACTTTATTAATACAAATTTTATCCTTATTGTATCTTGCTATTCTAAATTTAGTCATTAACAAAAGAAGAACGAGAAAACTCATAAGCTTTTATACAATACTAATTAACCTTGTATTAAACACCATCTTGTTTATTTTAAGCGTTTTTAATGGGATAGTTGAAGAGAATTCTATTTTTGAATTATCTATTGGAACTTTATTGTTTGTAGATATAATTTATATATTCGGACTTTTATTATCAATATTTTCAAGGATAGAATCTGACGAATATGAATCTGAAAAGATTTCTGACTGTATTATTTTACTAATTATTTCAAGTTTAATTGGTTCAATCCTTACAATGAATTTGGTTTCATTTATTTCTTGCTTTTTAGTAGTAAACCTATTAATAGGCTGCATTTTCTTCATCGCAGAACACAAGAAAGAACTAAATTTAGTCAAATTTTATTTTATAGGGTTTATTTTTACCGTGACTTGTTTAGTTCTTTCAAGTGTCGTTATTTTCATTGAAACGAGAACAGTATTACTATATGAAATAAATCAAATTGAATTCTCTAATACAATAAACATTTTTGTTTCATTTCTTATGATTTTAGGTATTGGTATTCCTTTTGGGATGTTTCCTTTTTTCATTTATCATTTAAGAAAGTTCTTCCAGAATACTTCTTTTACCTATTTATTTTTATATTCGATGTTTAATTATATCTCGGCGTTTTTACTTTTAAGAATTCTTCATATCTTTACATTTTCACTAGTTTTTAATGGTTTTATCATCTTCTTCTTATCTTCGTTAGGATTAATCATTTCTCTTTTTTATAGTATAACGGAGTTATTCACATCATTTGACGGGAGTACTTTTTCAATTAAAAAATTATTTGGTTATTCCACAGTTAGTGATTTTAATGTATTTCTTTTGCTTTCCTCGATTTTAGCACTAATAAATTTAGAGGATAATCCTTTTTATTTTGAAGGCGTGATTTTCTTTATGTTAATTATTATGTTTAATAAATTTTTGATTTTATATACGTTTTATCCGCTTATACTTGAAACTTATGATGATAATCTAAAGATTTTAGGTAATTTTGGGACAAAGTATAAGTTTTTTGGATTAATATTATTCCTTTCAGGAATATTACTAATATTTCCTCTAAGTCTAAGCGGAACATTTAACTTGTTAAATATTTATACTTTGAATGAATTAAGAATTAATTCCTTGCTTAGATTGATAGCAACTCTCACATTTTCTTTATTTATTATCTATTTATTTGTTAATCTTATCTTTATTTCAATAATTTACACCAGAATATATTTTAATAATAAAGCCGAATATACTGAACGAGAAAATATTAAAAGAATAAGCTTATATCATTTATTACCGATTCCTGTTCTTTTTTCCTTTATTCTAACTTATATTGTATTATTTTTTGTTGGAAATAACTTTATTTTTGAATTGTTTAAAGAGTTTTTTATTATCTCCAATTTATAAATGAAAACTATTGTTTATAGTCGTTCTTGTTTTACAAAAATATCTGCTGCCATTTCTATATCTTCTATTTTTAAAGGTCGGGCTAGGGTTTTTTGTAATTCTGATATCAACTGGTCACATAATTTCAAACTTAATGAACTACCCTTCTTTTCAATTAATCTCTGCAATTCTTGTGAAAATTCCCTCTCAACTAACTTCTCTGGAGCTGCTGGACGTTTAGCATGAGGAACTACTACACCTAAATCAACTTTTATATCACTTGGTTGTAAGGTAGTTTTAATTGATTCGTCCATTTTTTCTTCTTTCTTAAATAACAACAGGTCTTCAGTTTTTTCAGTAGGAATCTTTTCTTCTGGAGTTATTTTTGGAATTTCCAATTTTACTTTAGATTGATCTAATCCAATATCTTGTGGTAGTGGTTTTACTTCAATTTTTTTAGTAAATCTAATTCTATCAGGCACCTGAAATTTCTTTCTACTCTCTTCAATTTTTCTTAATTTATTTTGTTCATTGATTTTTCTCTGTAATTCTTCTAATTGTTGTTTAAATGAGTTAATGTAAGTAAAATCTTGGTATGCATTACATATTTTTATCAGTTCTTTATATTTAGATATCGCAAGAACTAGATTTCCTTCAGCATATAGTTCTTCAGCTTCTTTTTTTAAGCTTTCAAAATTTTCAGGTAAAGGTTTTCTTAACTCTAAAATATTAGAAATAATTTGATTAAGCTTTTCTTTTGCATTTGGATCAATTAAAGAAAGTTCTTCAAAATCAGTTATATTTAATTCATTTTTTATCAATTTAATATCTTCGTCAGACACCAAATCTCGTTTATTTCCAATAATAATTAACTTTGAAAGGTTGTTTTCTTGTTTTTGTAAATTTAAGAAGTGATTTATAACTTTTAAATGATAATTAGAAAGATCAAACAATAAGATAACTAAATCAGAACCTTTAATGAATTTGGACCATAATAATGAAAAATTATCTTTCAGTTGAAAATCCCATACATCAAAAGATAAATTGTCGATTTTATATTGTGAAGAGAGAGCAAAATTCATTATAGGTTTTTCTCCATCGCTCTTAAGTAAGTTAAAGAGTTGAGTTTTCCCAGCATTAATTGGTCCTATTATAGCAATCTTGGAATGCAACTCGTGTTGAATATTTTCCAATGACTTCATATATTCTTCCTTTTCCAATTGAGATTGCCCAAACGTCTCAGGATCTGGAAATAATTCTTTAAATTCGTTCATTGTTTTCTTTATAATAGTATCAACATAATCAAGACTATCAACAAGGTCAGTTACAAAAAGAAATAGCATATTTTCTGTAGATCTGTAAAATAGTTGATAATCTGAAGTTGGTCTTTGAAATGTTTTATTAGGGATAGGCATATCTATATATGGTTGAATAGTTTTTTGTACAATAGTTAAATCTTCATCTCTAAATGCCAATGCATACGAATAGTTAAAAATATGTTTATTATTATGAAAAATGTGAATTTGCCTGAGCATCTTTAATTATTCTTTCGTTTTTTAAGGATATCTTTATATGTTCTTAATAAAAATATAAATAATACTTATTAATATATTTTACAATTCAATAATATTTACTTTATTACATCTATTAATCTAATTGAAATACAATGAATAATTTTAGTTTACATAGTAATTGATATTCATATCGAAGAATTAGAATTATGAAAATAGATTTTCTAAAAAATGCCATTAGAACCTGAACATATTTCAAGATTTTTAGACAGTGAATACGAGCTTAAATTCATATCTGAGTTATTAGACCTATTAAAAGAAAGAATAGATCAATTATGTTTTAAAGAGTGTCAAACTGATAGAGTTGCTTGCACATTACAGCCAAAGTGTTCCCGAAGATTTTTATTAAAACTCCGATTGTTAAACAATTTAACAATTGAAGACCAGCCAAAATTTTGTTATAGTGTTCATAAAAATGTAATTCAACGAGATTTTCGGAATAAGACAGTTATTTATAGACCATTTGATTCATATTTATATTTAATAGATTTTCTAGACGTTTTTTTTCATGGAGACTATAGGAAACTAAACAAGTCTCTATCAAAAAAAGAATTTAAAGAAGTTATTAAGATCTTTGATGATAGAATTAATAACCGAGAGGAAGACTTTCAATATTTCTTAACCAAAGAAAAAAATTATATTATTTTCAAATTTGATGATAAAATTCATATTATTTTTGTGAATGAAAATTATGCATTATGTAATGCTAATAGAGATTATGTAAATAACTTAGAAATTTTAAAGGGTTTATGTGACTTATTCGCATCGCTTTATTTCCCTGAAGTTGAAAAAGAATTAATTCCTGGTGATTCTGTTCAAATTAAAACGTATTTTCCTAAAGACGTTTTAAAAAATATTAGTGATAATCCTCCCCAGAATGATGATTCTAAAAGGGACAATTATTTATGGAATACCTTCGCAAACGATCTCGATGCTTTAAGTCAGTTTTGTAAAGAAGTTAACCTTTATATTGATAAAAAAGGAAATTTAAAAATTAAACTTCATTTGGGTTTACGACCTTTAATAAGATATAGAGACTTAAGGTTGATTTTCAACATTATATTTCGCTTGTATAATGATTTTTATATTATTTGGGTGTAAAAAATTAAAATGATAACGTAATAAAGAAAAATTAGGTATGGTAAGAATGAGTGATAAAGATAAAACAAATCCAGAAATTGTAAAAATTAAAGATTTTGTAAATGATGAGAGATTAGATGACGCTGTACAAATAATAGCACTTTATCTCGGAGATGCGAATGAAGATGATTATCTTGAAAGATTGGAAGATCTTATAGAAACACTACTACTATTGCATGGTGGACAAAGAGTAATCAGATCTTTAATTGAAAAATTAATAATAGATCTCCCGTCATTACTGGAGAATTTATCTAAGAGAGATTCAGTATTGAGATATTCATTTTTGCTATTACTTAAAACTATGTGCGAAAATGAATGTGATTTATTTCTTCCATTTAGTGGTGATTTATTAAATTCCGAAGACCCTAATGTTCGCGAAGCATATCTTCAATTACTCATCTTTATGGCAGGAGGTGAAATGGTGATTGAGGATGAATCTTTAATTAAGGAAATTACTTTCAGATTAACAGATGAAAAAGATTTTGTTGTCGAAAAAGCAATACAAGTATTAAAAACTATAGGTAATAATAATCCTTCTTTAGTTACTAAAACAATAACAGCTTATGCTAAAGAAGAATCTGAAAACGAAGAATTAAAAAAGTCAGTGGATAATATACTAAAGTCAATTGTCTCAGTAGAAAAAATCGATGAGATTGTAGAAGAAGAAGATGAAGAAGAAATCCTAGAAAAAGAAGAGGTAGAAATAAAAGATAAAGAAATTGAATTGAAAAAGAAAGAAATTGAAATAAAAAAGAAAAAATTAGAATTAGAAGAAAAAGAAAAACAATTAGAGGAGAAATTAATTCAAGAAAAAGAAAAAACTTTGAAAAAAAAAGAAGAATTAATTGAAGAGGAAATAAAGATACCAAAAGAAATCCCTGTAGAGGATCTACCTAAAAAAATTAAGAAGATTATTAAAAAAGAAGAAGAAGAGATTTTAGATAAAGAGTTAGAATTAAAGAAGAAGGATTTGGAAATTAAAAGGAAGAAATTAGACTTAGAATTGAAGGAAAAAGAGCTTGAAGAAATAGAGATTCAAGAAAAAGAAAAAGCATTAAAAATTAAAGAAGAATTATTAGCTAAAGAAAGTGAATTATCTCAAGTCGAGATTGAACTTACACAGAAAAAAATTGAAGAAAAAGAACAAAAATTAAGGGAAGAAGAACTTAAAAGAGCTGATGATAAACTTAGAGAGCTTGAGAAAAAAACGGATGAAGAAAAAGAAATAAAAGATTCTAAATAAATAAATTTAGTTATACCAAATTAATCTGATTATTATATAAAGTTAATGTCCAAATAGAATAGTTTTCTATATTAGACTCATTAAAGAAAAAGAGTAAAATAATTATGGAGAACCGAACAATATTAAAAAAAGATATTTCAGCTCTTGAGAAGGTTTTAGAATTAATTATTCTTTTTTACAATAAAAATCAAATAAGAAAATCTAAACTGAATTTTGAAAAACTGAAGTATAAAATCCAGCAACTAAAAGAAATTAAAGATGAATCTAGTCAATCAAGAATTAAATTGTTTACAAATGTTTTAAGAAGATTAAAATCGATAATAAAACGAGATTGTATATCAAACATCTATTTTCTTATTGGTGGTCATGGAGGGATAATTATACAAGATATCCCTTTTTGTGAATTTGATTTTCCTTTGTATACACTTAAGCAATTAGTTATTAATATGAAGATGGCTAAAGAGAACCAGATTCCCTACCATTTAGAAATTACAACTTGTTGTTTGGAGTATCTAAATGATAAATATTCGAATGAGTTTTCAAGATTTTTAGAATTGGCTAAAAATGGACCATTCGAAATAATTAATCCCACTTATTCACAACCATATAATTTGATTATTGGATCAGAATCAAATATAAAACAGTTTGAATATGGTTTGAGAGTACTAAAAAAGTTGGGATTAAAAAGTAATATTTATTATTGTTCTGAAGTTTCTCTTCATCCCCAAATTCCTCAAATTCTTAAAAATTTTAAGATTAATTTTGCTTCTCTTAGAACTCGAATATTTGGTACTTGTCCCAGTTCTTATTCAGGATTAATAAATTGGGTTGGTTTTGATAATTCAAAGATAAAAACCATTACGGATCAAGTTGGTATTTATAATGGAGAATATTGGCACAGAGCTTTTTATCAAGAAATCCCCAATCTATTATTCCAAGCTGTTTCACGTCCGTTTGTGAAAGATATTATATATTCTTCAATAGAAGATTGTGTTAAGCCATTACCAATTCAAGAAGAAATTTGGCGGATTTCAAAATTTTCAGATCTTTTTGGAAAGTTTGTCTCAATCTCAGAATTGATTGATATGATAGATCTTGATGGTGAATTCAAATATAAGCGTGATGATTTCTATTTAGGAAAAGAGATTTTCAACCAAAGTGATTTATTTCTAAATACTAGTAAATGCGAAGCTAATTTAATAACTGCTGAAATTATAAACACTATTCTAAGTTTATTCAATAAAGATTCAAATGATGATTTTTTTGAACATTCTTGGTCTAGATTTTTATTAACCCAAGCTCATGATAATTATGCAGTCCCATATATTAAGACTGGAGATTATTCTGCTCAACATTTAACGAAAGAAGATTATAATAATTTTGAGATTACTACAGAGAGTATATCAATCTCAGAGTTAAGTAATGGGATACAAAAAGGAATCCAAAATGATTGTAAGAAGTTTATTGAAAAAAGTTTAATAAAATTATCGGACTTTCTAAAAGATAAATCAGAAGATAGTGAAAATGAAAAGTTAGATTTTTTTATCTTTAATCCTACTATTTACAATCGCAGTGATATAGTTGATATACCTTTAATTTTAGAAAATCCTTCACATTTCCTTCTTTTAGATGAGAAGGCGGAATTGGTCAACTTTTCATACGAAAATTCAAGAATAAAATTCATTTCTGAAATATCATCAATGGGTTATGTAATATATTCATTAGTAAAAACTGATAAAATAAAATTTAAACCTAATTCGTATTTCTCATATGATATAATTGTTTCGAAAGATAAGAAAAACTTAGTTATAAAGTTTAATGATTTAAAGGTTTATGAATTAAAATTTAAGGCAAATCAAGATTATAATTTAAAGAAAGTAAAGGAATATGAAGATCTTATTGAAAAAAGAATAATTTTTGAAGGTCAATTAAGAAGTACAGTATTTAACCTTGATATTATCCAATATAATAATATTAATAGGCTTGAATTTCAAATTAAAGCACTAAATTTAGAAGAACTCATCTTAATACCAGCATTTCAAATTGAAAAAACTTATATTAATTACCCTTTTGGGATTGAAGAGACTAAAAGAAGTCGAGTACAATCGTTAGACTTTATTTGGTTGAAGGGAGTAAAAAGAAATATTGTATACTTTCAGAAAAATTGTCAATTATTCAACATTGATAGAAAAACCTCTGAAATTAGTAATATTTTCAAAAGAAATGGAATTTATGAAATTTCAATAACAGTTCTTGATGAAATTGATTTCTATTCGGTTTATAGAGAGAATATATTGTATAAATTTCGATTATATGGGATTTGCACTCAAGGTCATTATAATTATCAGAAGAAGTCAGATTCTTTTTTGTCTCTCAAATTTCCAATTATCCTCACAAACCTCTGGAGACGTGCAGGAAAAAATTATCTAAGGATATTAAATCCAGATTATAAGAAAAATATTGTCATTTTAGAAGGATCATTAATGAAATTACCAATTAAATTAATAGATTTTAATTATAATATTTTGGAGAAATTAGATAATAAAGAATACCCAATAGAGCCGTGGAGAATTCAGACATTTACATTTTAGGGGAGTTCCTTTTCTTTTTCAATATCCTCAGGATTACGTCCTTTTTCTAATTGTTCAAACCACCATTTATCGGTAGAAATTAACTCTTTTGCTTTCGTCAAAACCTGTTCAATGTTCTTATATTCCACAATTACAACGCCATTTATATCTCCAAAAATTAAATCACCGGGGGTTATCACTCTATTTCCACATTTCACAGGCTTCATTACAGATTCCAATTCAATGTTCATTCTGCCCCGAATCGAAGAACAGATAATACCTCTTGCAAAAATAGGGAAATTTAAAGCAATTACTTGTGAAATATCACGTATTGGTCCATCAACAAGAGCACCTCTAAAACCAAGACCTTGAAGTAGCCTACTAGTACTCTGTCCTAATCCCGCTGCAGTCATCTGCCCCATCATATCCACACACATAATAGGAAATTTAGGAACTTTTCTCATAAATTTCACTAACTTTGCAATTATATTTCGATCAAGAGGTTCCTCACTTGATACCATTTTCATCGTTCCAGCGAATCCAATTATCCTCGCACCTGACCAGATCGGCCTGATATCTGGATCACAAAACCCTGGTTCAAAACCTAATTCATCTATCGCATCTGATACTGCACATGTATATAATTTTGAATAATCTGCTATAATACCTTCTAATTTCGATACTTCCAATTTTCTCAACTATTAAGAATTTATATAAGAATATGATTCAAATTATAATATTAAATGGGTCTTATTTGATTAAAAATTTATATAGAGGTCTGACATTAAAATGGAAAATAAAGAATTTGATGTTAAAAAAAGGAGTAATTCACTTTTTGAATGGACTAAAACAACACCATTTAATTATGTTACTAGAGGTATTATTAAAGGAGTTGGATTAGACGATAAAGACATTGAAAATAAACCTTTTATCGGAGTAGTTAATACTTGGAATGAACTTAATCCAGGTCACAAGCATTTAAATAACCTTGCAGAGGCTGTAAAATATGGTATTCTTGAAGCAGGAGGTATTCCTTTTGAATTCTGCACAGTTGGTCCTTGTGATGGTTGGGCTAACGGAAATGAAGGTATGCGATATATTTTACCGCAAAGAGAAGTTATTGCAGATTCAATCGAGTTAATGGTAGAAGCTCATCGATTAGATGCAATGGTAACTTTATCAACGTGTGATAAGATCAATCCAGCGGTATTAATGGCAGCTATACGTTTAGATATTCCAACTATTTGTGTTCCGGGAGGTCCAAATTTCTGGGAAATTAGATTTTCAGCAGATTTCAAGGGTATTGACCAAGCAATGTATGATAAATTTGCCCAAAAGGTTGAATGTGTTCAATGTTCAACCTATGGCGCATGTGAAATGATGGGAACTGCAAACACATTTCAATGTTTAATGGAAGCATTTGGAATGACTCTTCCCAATGCTGCTGCGACTCCAGCTATATCTCAAATGAAATACGTTTTAGCGAGAGATTCTGGAAAACAAGTAATGGAATTATTGAAAAAAAATATTACTCCATCACAAATAATTAATAAAAAATCTTTTGAGAATGCATTAATGGTCAATGTAGCAATTGGTGGATCGACAAATTCAACTCTACATTTACCAGCTATCGCAAATGAAATGGAGATGGAGATAGATTTAGACGTGTTTAATAATTTTAGCGAAAAAATCCCCACTATTGTAAATGTTTATCCATCAGGTGATTTTGGAATAGTTGATCTATACAAAGCGGGTGGAATTCCTGCAGTCATGAATAGATTAAGGAATTTTTTACATTTAGATTGTCTAACTGTTTCGGGAAAAACAATTGAAAAAATTATTAGAAAAGTTAAAGTTTTAGACGAAAATATAATACGACCGCTAACTAATCCTATTTATCCAGAAGGAGGCACCGTTATTCTAAAGGGAAATTTAGCACCAGAAGGAGCTGTAGTAAAACAATCCGCAATTAAGGATAAAGAAATGTTAAAATTTGAAGGTCCCGCAATATGTTTTAATACAGAATTAGATGCTTTAGAAGCTTTAGCTCAAAATAAAATAGAGAACGGTAATGTAATTATTTTAAGATATGAAGGTCCAAAAGGAGGACCAGGAATGCCAGAACTATTAGCAACTACAGCAACATTGATGTTAAGACGTAATTTAACTCGAGTTGCTTTAGTTACAGATGGAAGATTTTCTGGTGCAACATCTGGACCATGCATAGGCCATGTTAGCCCAGAAGCATATGTTGGTGGCCCAATCGCAATAATCAAGAATGGAGACCCTATCAATATTGACATTCCCAATAGAAAAATAAATGTAAATCTTACTAATAATGAAATTAAAGAGAGAATATCCCACTGGCATCCAGTAGAAAAACCAGTTAAAAGTAAAGCTCTTTTGAAATATAGAAAATTAGTATCATCGGCCGCTAAGGGAGCTATCCTTGAATTATAACAACCAATGTATTGAAATCTTAGTAATTATTAATACCTAATTCTGATAACTTTTTCATAGTTGGGATTCCATTATCATCCCAACTCCTTAAGTTATAATATTCATTAAGCATATTATCAATCTTCACAACTTTGTTTTTTGTCAATCCTTTTTCCAAGGGAAATTGTAGTCTTGGAGGGATTTTATCATCTTTTCGAGTTATACCCAATCGAGTGTTGAATAATCGTTTTAATGTGAAGATACGGTCACCAATTTCTATCAAATTATTAAGATTTAGTTTAATTCCTGTTAAATAATATATAGAATTCAAAACAAATTCAAAGATATTATCAACAATCTGAGATCCAGAAGATATGGTTTGTCGACAAATACCGAGTGCATTATTGATTTCTGAAATGTTTTGTGTTATTACCACATCCTTTGCAAATTCTGGTTTATCGATTGTACGTTCCCTAACTGGTATAGGTTTTGTAATATCAAAATATTTATCAAAACCAGTAAATCCCGAGTAGGTATCATTAGCAAATCCTCTTAAATGACATGCGCCTCTATTTGACGTTGCATATTGCAGACCTAAGGGAAAAATTGCACGAGGATCATGCATTGGTGCTTCCAATCCTTTAATTTCCGTTAAAAATTCTTCAGATCCTTTTCCAATAATCTCTGCTGCTTTTCTAGAACCTTGACTTAATACTTCTCCAAATCCTTCTTTTTTACAAATTAATTCAGTAAGCTTTACTATTGCTTCTGTATCTCCCCATTCTAAAGGAAATCCGATATCTTTTTGGGTTATAAGACCATGTTCATAGCAATCCAACGCGAAAGCTATAGTGCAGCCTGTTGATATTGTATCAATGCCATAAAGATTGCACATATGATTCAAATAAGCAATTGCTTCGACATCAGATATTAAACACATTGACCCAAACGCGGCAGTGGTCTCATATTCAGCTCCCGCAGCATTACTTATTTTATATAATCCTTCACTGATTTCAATTTCTCGACCACAACTAAAAGGGCATAAGTAACAAGGTTTATTTTTTATATGTAATTTTTCAAAAACAATTTCACCGGATATATTAGATACTTCGCGCCACTTATGGAGAGTCCAATTTTTATGTGGAACGTCGTTTAATCTTTCAAAATATGATATATTATTAGTACCAAAATTACTTAGAATTCCAGCCATAGGAGATTTTTGAAATGCATTAAAAAGTCTTTTAGAGATTTCTTTGAAACTAGATTCATCAAAGTATTCGATCTTGTTATTTGCCTTTACAACAATTGCTTTGAGGTTTTTTGATCCCATAATCGCACCCATTCCTGTTCTTCCTATTGCTCTATAATGATCATTCATTATCGAAGCTAAATTAACATATTTTTCTCCAGAGGGCCCAATACACGCAACTTTAAATCCTTTCCCCCACGAAGATTGAATTGATTGTATGGTTTTGTCAGTTGTTAATCCCCAAAGATTAGAAGCATCTTTCAGTTCATACTGATTATCTTCAATTTTTAGTAAAACAGGATGGCTTGACTTCTTCTTAAAAATTATGCCATAAAGTGCTTTTCGTAATTCTGCTCCAAAAAATCCTCCAGACAGACCCTCCCCATATATATTCGTTAATGGTGATCTTGCGGATACAGAATAAAATCCAGAACAAGGGTATGATGTTCCTGTTAAAAGTCCAGTCATAAATATTAAGGGGTTATTTTCATCAAATGGATCAAATTCAAAAGCCCGTTCTTTAAATATATAATCAATAGCGATTCCAGGTCCACCTAAAAACTTTATAATTAAGCCCTTATCAATATATACTTCTTTAAATGTTTTCTTTTCAAGATCTACGTCTAAAATCTTCCCAAATTTTTCAAAATCCATAATGGTACACAAAGTATACTAATATCTATATGAAACTAAAGTTTAAATTATATTTATAATTTCAATAAATTCTTTTTAATAAGATCGTAAAAAGTCACAGATTTGTATAAATTTAGCACATTTCATTCATCAACTTCAATATTATCATCATTTTCCTCTTCTTCTTCTTCAATTTCATCGAAATCTACACTTGATTCTGGTTTATTTTCAGATATAGGTGCCACATATAATCTTCTAACGAGTTTCCTAATTTCATCTACTCTCACGCTTTCTGAGGGTAGACTTTTTTGTGTATCCTTTGCTAACTTATATGCTAACTCAATATACTTTAAATCCTCTAAAAATTCAATTAATTGAATTTTATAATCAATATCGTCACTTATGAAAGTTTCCCAGAATTCCATTAACTTTTCTTTAAGAAGCAAGTCAATTTTTGGACTCCTCTCAACATCTTTCACCGTTTTGACTAGTTGTTTAAAACTGTTCATAATATTATACATTTCAGATTTTGGATATTCATCTATATTTTTTAAGACATAAAAAATATAAAGTTCTGCCTTTTCCCATCTTTTAGCTTTCAATGAAGCTTCTAAGAGATCTAATAAAGCTAGTTCATAGAGAAATTTACTTTTAATATTTGGGATAATTTTTTCAAAAATCCAGTCTAATAAATTTGGTTGATCAAACTTATCAATTATATCGATAAGGAATCTAATAACTGAATAGTACAATTTTGAATTCTCAGTACTAATATTAGTTAAAAAGGATACTAAGGCATACTTAATTCTTCCCATAGCATCTTCTAAATTAATTGGAGTTTCAGTAAATTTATAAAAAGCAGATTCTAAAATAGGTTTAACTTTATCTTGATTCTTGAAATCATATATAAAGTATTCACCCCAGCTTGGACTTAATGCATCTGATACCTTCTTTGCTCTAGAGATCTTAGCACCAGATGTATTTGAAGAGACAATTTTTTTAGTTTTTGTCTTTTCCGATTGTATTTTTGCTTCTTCTTCTGATATAATATCTAAAATTATTTTATTTTTTTCTTTTGGTACAATTAGTTTAAAAAATATTTCATTCTCTGGATCGAAAAGAGCTTCCCTTAATTCTTTCGGGAAAGTGATTCCTGTTTTAGTTTTTTTTATTACTTCTTCATAAAAATTTTCATTATTGGAATTCTTCTCTTTTTCCATAAATATACTTAGTAAAAAAAGTTTTTTAATTATTTGTTAGATTAGTACTGAAATTTGTTAATATACAAACAAAAATTAGATTTAATGAAAAGAAGAAGAATTGTATTTATCGCAAAACCTAACCAGTTATATTTACTAACTCTACGCCACGTACATCATAATTCTTATCAATAAAGCAAAGAATAGCGTGTCCTTCATGTCTATAGACGATTGGAACAGGTTGTGATTCGGCATTTTCAATAAAATTTCTTTTTACGATTAAGGGGAGTATTTTATCACATACCATACAAGGAACATTTATTTGTTTTACTAAATCTAGATCTTTAAAATTTATTATGACTTCTTCAACAATCGGCTTAAAAGAATCAAAGAGACTTGAAGAAAATTTTCCATATGATAAATAGGAATCAACATCATATCTTTTATTGAATCTAATTAAAATTTCCTCAATCAATGCTTCTAATAACTGGAATTGCATATCAGTATCAGATCCAGCTGCATAAATTAACTGACCATTCCTAATATGAACAATCTTCATGTTTCCTCTGTGAATGTGAAAAAAAATACCACTACTAGGATTTTTTTTCAAAATATTAAGATCAAGAACAAAGCTTTTATAAGATCTTGGTCGTTTCCATTCAAATATAGTAAATTCATCATTACTGATGTTGATAAATTCCAAACTTTGCATTATTTTTTCCGAACTAAGCATATAGATCAATTTTTTATCATTAAATTTAAAAAGTAAATAACTGCGATAAAATACCTAGCATTTTATATTAGTAGTTAAATATTCTTCTATATTTAATAAAAAATTTCCAAATATTTATTTATTATATCTTAATTTGATTATAAGTGTTAATAATTTAAAAACAAGGATGCATTAATACATTTCCGCTTTTAATATGATGAATATTTACTGAAATATTTTGCTGCCCTTATTATTGCTCTCATGTTTTCATAAGGAAGTTCTCTCGGTATTTCACATCCGAATGCTAACCAATAACCACCTCCTTTTGCTGCTATTTCAATATGAGTTTTGCAGTCTTCAAATACTTGAGAAGGACTTGCATTAGTTAATCTATTATAATCGAGATTTCCCATTATAGTGACTTTATCACGAAGAAGATTTTTCGCCCATTTAAGGTCTACTTGATAATCAAATTGAATTGCCCCTCCTGGATTTGATTCTTTAGAAAAATGTATACATTGAGGAACATAACCGCAACAATGTATAAGTGGTATCAACCCCATATTTTTAATTGCTCTACATACTTTTTTCTCAGGTTCAAGGCAAAAGTCATGAAAGAATTGAGGACTCATGAAATATGCGGCAGTTTCTCCCATGCCTATAATATCAGCACCTGCTTCAGACATGGCACGAACTACCTCGATTTCAAAATCAGCATACCAATCTAACATTTCTTTAAATTCATCGGGATGATCTAAAATGTAAAAAAATTGCATAGGATCTGCTCCAGATAATAAGGTTACTCCTTGAAATGGCCCCTCTGTCCATCCAATAATCGGAAATTCATCTTTAAGTTCCTTCTTAATCATTTCTATAGCTCTTATAGATTCTGTTAGCCTACCAGATTTCATTGGATCAGGCATTTTTAATTTTTTAAAATCTTCATACAAATTTGAATGACTGAGCACTGGTTTTATAATTCGTGGAACATCATCGTAAGGAAATTCAATTTTGGCTCCACAAGCTTCAGCATACATTCCTACATCAGATGAAAAGCAAACTGCATCCCATCCAAAAGCATTTAACGCTTTCATCTGCCCTTCAACAAACTTTTCTGCCTTACTTACATATTCAGAAAATGGAATTTCTGCAAATTTCGCTGTAAAAGTTTGTGCAAATGGCATAAAAGGAATTCTATCAGGTTCTTTATGTTTAACTGAAGTTATCACACGGTCAAGAGATGTCATTTCATTTTTTAATTCATTTGAATATTCCTTTACTTTTACTACTAATTCATTAACATCAGCAATATAACTATCAACATTATACTTTTGCGCCATAGCCTTAGAGCTAGCAGGTCCACTCAATATTGTTCTTACTTTATGTCTTATTCCTAATTTCCAAAGTTTTTCTTCTAATTCCATTACTTCTTTTTCAGTCTGCATAAGATAAATAGCAGTTGCTATTATACGCGCATTAGCTTTTTTTGCAGTTTGAGCAATTTTATCTGGTGTAACATCTGATCCAGCATCAATAACTTCAAAACCATGTGCCTTCAAATTTGCCGCAACAATGTTAGTCCCAATAGTCCAAGGACCTCCCATTACTCCTAACACTACCCTCTTTTCGGGTTCTTTTGATTCTTCAGGTATCTTCAACGACTGAATCCCAACTTCAAAAGCTCCTGCTGCTTTTATAATATCATCAAGATACATTCCCTTAGTTTTATATTTATTACTAACATCTATTAATCCTGCAGATAATGAATTTATTATTTCTTCATTAGATAATCCCATTCTTCGAGCTTTCCTTACCATACGTCCGATATTTCTATAATCTCCTTTAGAAGTTGCCTCAGTAATCAATTCTAAATTATCATCAGACATTTTAATAGCAAAAAATTAGTCTAATTAAATGAATAATTATTACTTGAGGTTATTAATAAAATTATATACTAAATGTGAAAATGTATAAATAGTTCCTCAATAAAGGTATATTCAATTTTAATTTTATTAAATGCTTAAGGAATTAAAATGATTCAATTAAAAAAAGAGAGTGATAGATTTTCGACTAAAAAAGCATTAACCTTTGGAATAGGGCAATTTTCTGATGCAATAGCACTTCAAATGTTTACGATATATATATTTACATTTTATTATGCAGTTATAGGGGTAAACGTTAACCTTATTACTATTGGCTTTATTTTTTGGTCTCTTTGGAATGCTTTGAACGACCCTCTTTTAGGCGCTTTATCAGATCGAACTAAAACCAGATGGGGAAGACGAAAACCATATCTTATTGTTTCATTGCTTCCTTTATGTGTAATTATTGTTTTATTATGGACACCGCCTACAAATATGGAAATTGCTTCTTTTATTTATTTCATTATTGTTATGATCTTGTTCGATATGTTCTTTACAATGTATGATCTTAACTTTTGCGCTTTATTTCCTGAAATGTTCCAAAATCTAGATGATAGAGCAAAAGCAAGTGCATTCAAACAGATATTTACTGTAATTGGATTGATGTTTGCTTTTATTGTTCCTACTATAATAATACCTGACTTAACAGATAATAAATATATTGCAGAATATATGTATTCTGGAATAATAATGAGTATAATCATTTTCATAGGAGCTTTCATTATGATAAAATTTGGCACAAAAGAAAGAACTGAATTTTCAGAAGATTACAAAACAGCCCCGCCCATATTAAAATCTTTAAAGTATTCATTGAAAAACAAATCGTTTCGTATATTTATTATTATGAACATTACATATTGGTATGTGGTAGGAATGCTTCCAGTTGTAGTACCACTTTATGGAAGATTTGTTTTACAAATAGGGGAAGGAGAATCATTTTTACTCGGTCTTTTGTTAGGAGTAGCTTTCATATCCGCTGCTATTTTTATGGCTTTGTGGCGGTTCATCATAGTGAAAGTTGGGATGAAGAGGGGGGTTATGTTATCAATGATTACCTTTATTATTACATTGGTGCCATTTATGTTTATAAATAACGTTTCATCTGCATTTATAGCCTTTTTGTTCGCAGGATTAGGAATTTCGGGAGCTATATATTTTGGAGATATACTCCTTTCGGCAATTATAGATGAAGATGAATTAATCACAGGAACAAGACGAGATGGAGGATACTTTGGAATTAATGCTTTACTTACTAAATTATCTACCATCCTAGTAATTTTAAGTATCAATATAGTTTTTAATAGTGTTGGTTGGACTATATTCGATCCTTTAGGGACTTCGGAACAAACGATTTTTGGTCTTAGAAGCTTAATGTTTATTTTTCCTGCTTGTGCGTTAATAGTTGGATTGGTAGCAATTAGTTGGTTCCCTTTAACAAAGCAAAAATATCAAAAGATTAAGGAAGAAATTGAAAAGCTTCATAAAGAAAAAAAGAAGAAATTAATTTCTTAAAGAAACTGAGCTTCTAATTATTTTTTTTTATTTTATAGTTAAATTTAATATTTTCATAATTATTACTTCATTATTATAAAATTAGCTGATTAATGGAATATAACTCGTTTATGAAATTTATAATTATAAACATTGCTAAGGTTATTTAAAAAAGGAGAGAATTGAATTGAATAAAAAAAAACTAAAAAATCAGATTAAAAAGTCTCAAGATACTCAAATAATAAAAACATATTCAAATTTAAAATTCACAATTGTTTTAGTGCAGCCAGAAACTGCTGGTAATATTGGTTTTATAGCAAGATGTATGAAGAATTTCAATTTTGAGGATTTGGTAATTTTTAATCCGATAGAGAGCATCAAAAACATTCTAAGTCATGAAACTCAGGGATACGCAATGCACGGAAGTGAAATTGTCTTAAATGCGAAAATTATAGAAATAAGCGATCAAGAAAATCATATACAAAAATTTTTTGAATATATGAACAGATTTGATTTAATTGTTGCCACTACCGCTAAGGGTATTCATTATCGAAACATTAGAAGGCGCCCCATATTTATAGAAGATTTAAATCTTCCAGTTTCTAAAAAATCCCTTCATATCGCACTAGTTTTTGGAAAAGAATCACGTGGGCTTACAAATGAAGAAATTGAAATTGCTGACATCCTTGTTAGAATTCCAGCAAATGAAGATTATCCAACATTAAATGTTTCTCATGCTTGCAGCATTATTCTCTATGAGATTAATAAGAAAAGAAATATTTCAAATCTAGACCGGGGAGATAAACCAATTCTTCTTGCTAATAAAGAAGATAGACGTATTTTGTATCAAATTATTAACAACATTATTAAAAAATTAAAAGTAAGAACTCATAAAAAAGAAAATGTTCTATTTTCTTTTAAGAATGTATTTGAAAGAGCGATTATGACAAAAAAAGAATTAAGTCTTATTTTAGGTGTGCTTTCAAAATTAGATTCAATACTTAATAATTTAAACTTATATCAGAAAATTATGGATTAATCTAAATGGCTTCATAACGTCTCGGAGTTTTTCCAAAAACAATAATCTTATCAGGCATTTCCTTCTTTATTCGTTTAATAACTTTCGCTAAAGCATTTGGGCTTGTATAACCCATAGCTTCGGCCCATTCTCTTGCAGAAGCTTTACCAATTTCTTTTAATTTATCTAAACACATTTGATCAAAGGTTTTCAACACTTTCTGCTGCAATCACTATTTCAACTCTTAATTTTTTTTTTTAAAGATATATTTGTAAAAAATAAAAATTCCTAAACATAATTGAAAACAAGCCATAATTATCATCC
>JBHLJZ010000044.1:0-28259 GCA_048887165.1 Candidatus Hodarchaeota archaeon
GCATATATATTGGAACCCAGAGACTTTTAGTAATAGATGGCACAAGTCCAAAATAGTTTAGTCCAATCGAGAGATATAAAATTAGAAATAATAATGCAGCTAAAGAGATACCTAGACCTGTTTGGCTTAATAGATTTATTCTCGAATCCTTAAAAGGTTTCTTTAAAATACTAAAGAAAGAGTTATTGGCACGTTTCCCTAATCTCCATACCAAAATAAATTGTCCAAATGCTTGTCCGAATAATAAACTTATCAGAAATCCAAATAATGCTAGTCCTAATAGAAAATTTATCAGAACCATTATTAAAATTCCCGGTATAGCAAGTGCTAAGGAATAGATGATCATTTTTAATGACAATTTGCGGATTGAGATATCAGTAATACTTAATTCTTGAATCTCTCTTTCTTCTTCTTTCTTTTTTAGAAATAAGGCGGTTAAAGGCTCAATCAATACAATGAATAACCCTATACCTCCGAAGATCTGTATTGCCAAGATAATTAACCTTATATGAGCATAAAAATTCTCATCAGTTTGGACTACTTCATCATTAAATGTGTTAATAACCCAGTGTTTAGCTTCTCTGATAAAATCTGTATCCCAATAGGAAAATAAGTGATTTGCGTTATCATCGAGATAAAGTTTGGTGGCATTACCATTTTCAAAACTTCCATATAGCTTATTCACATTAATATTTTCGAGAGGAAATCCTGTCCTATTTGCAATTGACACTTTGGAACGTGTTAGGTCAAGTAATTCGTCAAAAAGACCTTGGATTATAAGGACATTTAAAGGATTAGTCGAATTTCCCTTCCTTAGTTCACTAGAAAGCCAAGTAGCTGTGCCAATAAAGCATTTAAAATCGGTATCTATATCTATTAATTCTTGTCCAACCCCTCCCATCGAGAGACCAATGTACCCAAGGTTATTGATATCTACATCTCCACGAGAATTTAAATATTCTTTTATAGCTATTATATCATCCACTAAATCTCCAGTACCCCGACCTCCTGTACTTAAACCATGACCCCTAAAATCAAAGGGTATCGCAATAAATCCTGCAGCAGCAAGTTCGATTGCATATCCCTTCATTAGTTCTTTATTACCCATAACCCCATGTCCTATTATAACTGCTTTCTTGTTATTTCCATCATTTCGAGGTTCAAACACATCAAAGGAGATTCTTACATCATCATCGGTTATTGCAGTTAATCCATACGTACTCTTCACATTAAAAGGAGTAATAAAAATAAAAACCGTCCCTATGATAAAAATTGAAAAAAAAATGCAGGTTAATGCTATTGTTTTTTTAGTAAGATTAATTCTACTCATAATTTATTTATTCATCCTTATTTTATTTAAAAGAACTAGTTTCTATCTTATTTTTAGGTTATCAATATTCGATAATCTTATTTTTATTTTTATATAGTAAATTGTAAAAAATTCTTTAAACTATTAATGAAACTTTTTTATCCTTCAAAGAATTCCTTAAAATAATTAATTTTATAAGATTTACAGAAAATGTCAGAAGAAAAAAAAGTTAGAAATCGTTGGATCGTTGTTATTGGAGCTATTTTAATCCAGTTAGCTTTAGGAACTATTTATTCATGGGGTACACTCACCATTTTCGTTAGTCCTTATTTAAATGAGATACGTGAAGTCACGGTTTATATTTTTGGAGTAGGACTTCTATCTTTTGCAATAACAATGATTTTTGCAGGGCAATTACAGCAAAAGTACGGACCAAGGAAAATTGCGATTTTAGGTGGAATTTTAATAGGAATTGGATTAATATCGTCAGCATTTATGAATAGTTTTATTGGATTATTGATAACTTATGGAGTAATCTTTGGGGCAGGAATTGGATTTGGATATGTCTGTCCGATAGCTTCTGCTGGTAAATGGTTTCCAGATAAAAAGGGTTTAATAAATGGTATTGCTGTTGCTGGTTTTGGTGCTGGTTCTTTTGTTTTCAATTATGTTATTAAGGCTCTCGCAAATCCAACTAATCTAGAAACAAACGATCCAAACTTCCTTTTAGCAATTAGTCCAAATATCCCGATAATGTTTATTATATTAGGAATTATTTATCTAATTTTAGTTATTGGTGGTGCGATGACTCTTAGTAATCCTCCAGATGGTTGGAGTCCCCCTAACTGGACGCCCCCTCCTCCTTCTGAAGAGAGTGGAATTTCGGGTCTTGAATTTGAAAGAAAAAACACAATAAAGTTACCTCAATTTTGGATGCTATGGGCTGCATTTGTTTTAAGTGCGATGTCAGGATTAATGGTAATTGGATCTTATGCTTCTTTTGCTAAAACTGAAGAACCAATCGGAAATTTCATCTATATTATAGGAACCGCAGATTTTGTATTAATCGGGAGTTTAGCAGCGCTATTTAATGGATTAGGGCGAATCGTTTGGGGTAAATTAGCGGATATAATCACATACAAGCGATCTATGTTGCTGATGTTTACAGTGCAAGCAATTTTGATGTTTATCTATTTTACTACTAATTTCAATGAAGTTTACTTCTTAATTATGACATGTGCTATATTTTTCTGTTTTGGAGGTAATTTTAGCTTATTTCCAACAGCAACTGCAGATTTATTTGGTTCAAAAAACTTAGGTCCGAATTATGGTTTAGTTTTTACAGCTTATGGTGTAGCAGGTTTCATTGGAGCAGTAGGAGTCAATTATCTTGTAGCTATTTTTGGAAGTTATTTAGTATTATTTATAGTTATGGGATTATTTTCAGTTGGATCTGCGGTTTTAGCTTTTATATTAAAACCACCAAAATAAAAAAATAGGAAAATTCTCTTTTTTTTATTTATTTTTTAATTATAATGATTTTCAATTTCAACAGTTTGCTGGATTTTGGATAAAAGCATGAATTAAGCGAATGGTATTGTAGATATCGTCGAGTTTGAGTAAAGAAGTTGGTGAATGAATATAACGACATGGAACCGAAACTACAGTGCTAGGTACACCTTCTCGGCTTACTTGAATTTTACCAGCATTTGTTAAGCCATACATAGGTTTTTTGAATTGATAAGGAATATTTTGAGACTCAGCATTCTCAACTAATCTTTGATTTACTTTAGGATTTGATATAATAGATTTATCAGCTATAGTTATGGCAGGACCCTTGCCAATATATACCGGTATTTGAGATTTTTTTATACCAGGCACATCTGCAGCCGTAGTATTTTCTACTGCGATTGCTATAGTAGGATTAAGTTTATAAGCACCAGGAACAGTCCCAATTCTCCCAAATTCTTCCTGAACAGCAAAATTGAATAACATTGTAGGATATTTATGAGTTTTTTCTTTTAATAACTCTAAAATGTGGAGAAGAACATTACAACCAGTTCGATCATCAAATGCTTTTCCACATACCATATTATTAGGAAATTCAATAAAAGGAGAAATTAAAGTACCGATTGAGCCAATATTGATATTATTAGTCAGTACTTCTTCTTTCGAATTCATACCAAGGTCAATATATAAGTCTGATATTTCTATAACCTTTTTACGTTCACTTGCAGAGGTAAGATGAGGCGGTTTTGTTCCAATTATACCATTAAAATCTTTTCCAGAATTATTACGTAAAACAATCATTTGACCTAATAAGATTCTCATATCCCATCCTCCAACTGGAACAAATCTCAAAAAGCCATCTCTCTCAATATGAGAAATCATGAATCCTATTTCATCTGTATGAGCATCTAATAAAATTCTCTCATTATCATTATCTCCTTCTTTTATAGCAAGGATATTGCCTAATTTATCCTTCCATGCCTTATCTGCTAAATTTTCAGATTCGATTTTATTTAATATAAAATCACTCACATCATCTTCATAGCCAGATACTCCTAAAAGTGTGGATAAATCCTTCTGTAATTCTTTAATTGCTTGTAAATTCAAATTCATATCTCCAATGCTGTTGATTTAGTACAACAGGTTATACTTAATAACTTGAGATATGTTAAATAAAATTAATTAAAATTTAATTCAATGAAAAAGAAATAGAATAAGTAAATATTATAAAAAGGATTTTCAATAGAGAATTATTTAGTTCTTTTTTTTAATTCATTAATAGCTTTCTCAGCTAATATTATAGCATCTGTATACTTTGATTTATATTTTTCCAAGTCTGCTTCTAGTTCAATTATACTATTTTGCTGATCAATGATTCTCTCACTGCTTTCATCACCTGCTTGAGGAAATGATTCCGGATTATCCATAGATTCTTTAAGATAATTATATTTTTCTTGCCACACTTTCAATTGTGTTTGTAATTCTTCAATCCGCTCATCTATGTTTTCGGTGGTAAGAGGCATCTCCCCTTCTTCACCCGATTCTAGATCAACAATTCTATCTTTGAGCATTTCGACTTCCTCTTCGAGTTCTTTAATTTGAACCTTTAACAAGGCAATTTCATCCATATATTCCGCCGATGTCTTTGGAGCAGTAATTTCCTCGAAAATAGCTTTTCCGGTTTCTAATTCATTAGCACTTTTATCTCCGAGAATTCTTTGTCTCCTTAATTGTAATTCCTCTACAGTTTGTTTGGGTAGAAAATCTAACGGATTGAATCCTATACCACCATGTTCAGTACGACGTTTTCTTATTTTAACATATAATGGAATACCTTTGACAGCTTCACCACAAATAATTGCTTCTCCCTTATCTAAACCTGATATATCTTTTTTATTATCCTTACTTAAATCTTCAGCACTTGAAATAGTTACATCAATATCTCGAACATCGGTAAGATTATGAACCACCCAACTACCTGCTTGAGCTCGAATAGTAGTATCTAGTAATTGGGGTCTCTGTGTACCGATTACTAAGTTAGCTCCGAATTTTCTACCTTCTTGAGAGAAAAGTTTTACTGTCTCACACGTTTCTGTTCTCTTTTTTCCTGCAAAAAGATGAGCTTCATCTAAAAATAAGTAAAACGGAACTATCCTTCTTGAAGTACTTGCCTGATATAATTTTTTAAGTAATTTTCCCGCAATCATTTCTTGGACAGTTAAATCCATCCCTCTCATATTAACTATAGTACATAAGTTTGGAGCAACAAGATCAGTGGCATCCAATGAAAATAAATATTCAACATCAATATCACCACCCTTATTTATCTTTAAATCGGAGAATTCAATAATTTTCTCGACAAATTCACTTTGTCCTCCATTAATTTTTTCTTCACCCTCTTTAGCTGCAACTTTTAAGGATCCATATTCTCCATGTCGATCTAAAATAACAACTGGAATCCCCTTTTTCATAAATTCCTCGCACAAAACTCCCATAGTATAGCTCTTTCCGCTGCCACTTTTGCCCGTGATAAATATTCTTCCAAAATTCTTTACTAATAAATTAACATCAAAAGGATAGCCAAGAAGCTTTCCTAATGAGACTGATTCTTCAGGAGGATTATAAATACCTAACAATTTTGTAATTTGCACCTCTTTTGCTTTATATACTTCTGCAGCGACGTTAAATGGTCTTTTTGGTCTATCACCTAACACTATTAACGTTGCTCGCATTCCAGTTTCATCACTCCACATATTTGTAATACTAAGTACATAATAGGGGCGTTTTCCTTCTTTATCCTTTTCACCGTAAATTGTAAGATATGTACTTCTTAAAACACTTGTGTCTTGAATTTGCATTGTTACTTCATAAGTTGTTGTCTTATCAATTAATCTGCCAACAGGCATATCTTCTTTCTGAATTTCCTTACTTTCATCGTCAGACATTAATTATCACATCATATTCATTATTATGGTATTATAAGATAATTATGATTTATTAATCCTTACTAACTAGTTTTGTCAATCAAAAAGAGTATATAAATCTTGATAAATCCAATATTTATATGAAAGTTAAGAGATTCGATAAATTATATTCTTTTTAACCATTTTAATAGGTTTATAAGATTCTTTTGCTCTTCTTAATCCTTCTATTCCTAGATCTTGTTCTCTGTTAACGCAAATTGCATCAACGCAGCAACTTTTTAAGAAAAAATTATTGATTGCTTGATAAGAACCTTCATAGTTCATATGGGCTTTCTCAATGTGAATTACTAAGGTGGTATCATTCAACATATCGCCAAACGTATAAGCAGCACATTTATCTTCAACACATAATAATCCTCCACTAAATCTAAGTTCTTCAAAGTTATTCAATGCTTCATATATAGCATTTTGTTCTGCTTCTAGACTTTCATCTTCAGTGCAAGCTCTCATAATGCACCATTCCAATTGGAGTTCTTTACATTTTTCAACAAGATTAGCACTTAACAACTGGAAATCATAGTCGTAATTATTTAGGAATTTCTCTAACCATCTTCTATTCTGTCGGTACTTATTTCCAATTAAGTTAAGAATATCTTCTTTTTTATATATGTAATCCCAATTATTACGATCTTCAAGACAATCTAAATTTAACTCAAAAAATTTCTCGTTTTCTTTTAAGTTAACACATATATCTTCTGGAACCCTATGAACTTCAGCATTTTCAAAATTTTCAAATATTCTAATCATGATTTGATCTGGATAAGGACCAATGGGAGGAAAGAAATATATATAATCTCTAAAATCATTCTTAATTGGTTTCTTTCTAGTTCTTAAATAATTATTAGAAAATAAGATTAGATGGTTATCATATTCAATAAATAAAAAATTATAATAGTTACGCCACATAAAAAGGTTCGTAAAGGTAAATTCTGAGATTTCTGGTTGATATTTTTTGAAATATTCATCAAATAATTTCTTATCCTCGATCTCTATTGGTTTTCCAGAGCTTAATTCCATACATACTTTAAAATAAGAGAATATAAAAAATTATTCTTAATAGATTAAATTAAAAAATAATTTATACTTATTAGTTTGTAATATAATAATTTGAAAAGAATATGGTTAACTAGTTGCTAATTATCCAAAACATATTTTTGGTTTCACTTATAATTTTTTTATGTCTTCTCTTTTGGATTTTTGTTTTAGCAAGGATAATTAGGAAAATATATAAGTTCCCAATTCCCTCTTTTGCAACTCGATTAATTGATAATTATTTTCGCAGACGATTTATACAAAAACCAAATCTATTAGCTGAGAGAATGTATCTCGAGCCAGGTATGATTGTAGTAGAGATTGGTCCTGGAAAAGGAAATTACACTAAAGCTGTGGCAAATAAAATTTCTCCTGATGGTAAGGTCTATGCTATAGACATTCAAGAATCTATAGTTAATCGTTTAAAAGAGAAAATAGAAAAAGAAAAAATTGATAATATTATTCCAAAAGTAGATGATGCTTATAATCTTTCCTTTGCTGATGAAAGTGTTGATAGAATTTTTGCCATAGCATGTTTACCTGAAATCCCTGACCCTATTAAAGCTTTAAAAGAATTTAAGAGAATTCTAAAACCTAATGGAATTGTATCTCTAAGTGAATTACTTCCAGATCCTGATTATCCATTACGAAGAACTGAAAAAAGATGGGCAAAAGAAGCGGGTTTAGTATTTGATGAATGTTTTGGCAATTTTTTTGTATATCAATTAAATTTTAGAAAATAATCGAAAAAATGTATTTTCAAGCTTATTAATTTTGAATTCCTATCAACTTTACTCGTTTTTTAATTGTCTTAGCAAATTTTCCAAAATTTCAATTACTCTTTCTTTATAGGAAAGTTGTTCGGGATAATTATAACTAAAAGTTCTCCAATGAGGTCTCTTATGGCCCACCTTAAACTTAATGCCATTCATTAAGGTCATGTAAGAATCATTATCAATCTTAGTGGCTATTTGATCAGCAACTATGTACCAATGATATTTTGTACCAATATTTGCACCTGTATTTTGGGGAGCTGGATTTACTCTTGTTTTTACACTTTGGAATTTTATGTTCCACCTATCAGGAGCTTCTTTTGTTTCAAACCATTTACCATTATTATAAACCCAATGATGAGATCCTCCAACTTTCATACCAGTATAAATCTTATTCTTATATGTTTTGAGATTATTGTACATTATTTTAACCATTATCTTTATTAATCGTGATAATAAGTTTTACCGTAATTTAATAGATTTAAAGAGTATTAATTTTTCGTTATATTATATATCAAAATTAAAAAAAAGAAGATTTATGTTTGAAAATTTATAATCTGGCCTACTTTTTTACGAAAATTTCATATCCAGAAAGTACTATGCCTAATATCCAAACTATTAACATTATTATGAAAATAATATAAAGAAATGTTGTACCGAGAACAGGAAATGTAATTATTAGAGTAGGTATAACAGAAATAATTCCACCTATAAACAAAGCAATCCAAGCCCATTTTTCACCTTTTCTAAAAGGAATAATTGCTATAAGTAAACATGCAAAACCCGAAGTTGTAACTCCAATGCCAACCATACGAATAAAAACGCCAATTAATATCATTAAATTTGCATTATAAGCTTCTACACTAGCAGCAGTTTCACCGATAAAGTCAACATGATACGCCTGAAATGTTCCTGAAATTAAATAAAGAAGTCCCATTAACATATAGAACGCGCTAACAATAATACTACATATTACTGCTATATTTAATAGTTTAATTTTTAAAACCTCTTTTTTATGGATTCCAATTTGTTAATTCTTAAGGATTAAAATTTAACATAATTGTCAATGTATGGTTCATATTTTAATCTTTTTAATGATAAACTCTTATTAAAAAATACATTATGAAAATTGTGTGAAACTTTTAAAAAATTAAAACTAATTATTAAGAATGCAAATTAACGGATTAAAAATACATCGAAAAATATCGTGGTTGCTTGCTTCTTTTTCATTAATCGAATTCTTTATTGTAGCTCTATTTAAATTTCTTAAAGATAACGCTATTTTTTCTAATCTTCACATGATTGTTGAATGGATTTTGACGGGAATACTAACAATTCATTGTATCCTTTCTCAAAAATACTTAAAACTCTGGTGGATTCGTATCTTTAAAGGTTTAAAAAGTAAAAGAGCTCGCCCTATTTATATACTAAGGGTAATACAACTTTTAACTAATAGAGTGATTATTATTTTTGCAGCTTTAGTTGTTTTATCTGGTTTGGGATATTTTGAATGGTATGTCCAGAGTATCGGAACAATAATCCCCTATGAAATCCATATCTATTACGACCTTTCATTATCGATTCTTATTATAATTCATATTGCGGTTGGATTCAAATTCTTATTCATTAGAAAAAGAATAAAGCACTGGAGTTCTAATCTTTTCATAATTATATTAAGCTGTTCTTTAATCTTAACTTTACTAGGCTTGAGCCTATAAATACCCAATTTAATTCTAAAATTTGATTTTGACAATTTGATTTAAATATGAATAACACTTATTTAAATAATCAAGAGCTTTAAAACTGTTGACAGCGTAAAAAAATGACAGCTTTTTCTATAAAAGTCGTTTCTGTGGTTGCTCTTTCAGCTGTTCTTATTTTTTCTGCTCCCCTCATGGTTTTTATTATAATTTATTCCGATTTAGATATTATTAAGGAAAAATTATACTTTGATTATACACCGGAAACACCTCACTCTAGAGTTCAATTAAATCTCTACGCAGATGTAGGTAATATTGAAATAAAATATTTATTTTTGCCAAATGATAAATATGTACAAACAGACATAGATTTAGAAATTGCTGGATTAGATTTAAAAGATAAAACTTATTTACATTTTTTTAATATTTCTTGGATTGAAGCTAATTCTTCTGTGGAATTATTCTTTTTACTAAAACCAGACATTTTTGAGGAATTTTCAAATTTAATGGTGAAAGATATTAATTTAGTAGTTGCGCTTAAAGCAGATATTGTTTTTGATATTAACGCCACGACAATTCAAGGAGACATCGAATATCAAGCGGAATATGGAATCCATACTGGTTACATTAATATGAACATAACTAGGGGTAATATCTTATATGATCTCTCTTACTGTATTATTGAAGGTAATTTAAGCGGCGTAGTTGGTACAGGCAATATAGAATTTAGAACATATAATGAAAAATATACTCAAAATACTAATTGGAATTTTACCGTTGAAACTGGCAATATTGATCTTTATATCACTCAAGATGTCAATCCAGCGGCTAATGTAACAAGTACAGTAAAAGTCAATAATGGGGATGTATTTTTTTTTTATGAAGATAAAAGTGCTGATGTAGGGGCTCGATTTGATATATATTTTGACTTTATTGTCCCAGATTGCTTAGAATCTAGTCCGCAGTTTGAAAATTGCTCTTTTATAATTGGATTTCATTATACAGTGCCGGATTTGACTCCAGAGCCAGATGATAACCATATAGTTACTTCATGGGATATAATATACAACGATATTAAGAATTATTATGATATAATTTTTGATATCATTCAGAAACCGGTTATTCACAATTGTTATGCCACTATGAAACTCGAAAGCATTCCATATGGTTGATAATTTCAGATTATACAAAGTAGGTATTTGCGTCAAAATCAGATAGGTTAATACCGATGATGCATTTGCTTCCTTTTAGTAAAAACATGAAGGTGACTAATATTCTTTCTATGTTAAAAATTCTAAAGTTATTTGAAATAAGCATTTTTTAATAGAGTTTTATAGGGAGTGGGTTGAAAAGATTCTAAATTGGAAACATGGACATAATGTTTTAGCTGATAAATAGTCCATACGAGAGGATAAAGTACTTCAATGAGACGCTCTTGAAGATTATAATATATCTGCTCTCGCTCAGTAGAATTTGTTTCTTTCGCACCGTCATTTATCCATTGAATGATTAGACTATCATTCAATTCTACTTCATTATAGTGTATAAAAATAGGGTAGAGAGCATTATGTGGATCATTATAATCACAATACCAACCAAAAGTAAACATATGTTCAAAATGAAAAGGTGCTATTAGATTTAATTTAATTCCTATTTGTTTGAGATATTCTGACATAAGTATTGCTTCGCGTTGAGGAAAAATTTTATTTTGCATATAGGAAAAATTATACGTCTCAAGGGGGGTTAAACTATTAGCTTTCAGTTCCCACTCATTTCCAGCACTTACATTATTATTTGCAGTTAAATTTTCTGTTCCGGGCCATCCTGCATCTTTTAACAGTTTGCGGGCATATGTAATATTATATTCAGGTATATCAAAAGCAGTGGTATTGGAGTAAAGACATCCCTCCGGAATCGGAGATCTTGCTCGTTTTCCCCTGTCACCAGTTACATTTGTAATAAAATATGAATAATTAATAGCATAGGAGATTGCTTTTCTCATAGTAACATTAATCGAAGTATTGTTCATACCAATATAGCGAAAGTTAGGCTCAATGGTCTCTTGGACTGTAAATTCAGGATCATTTCTAAATTGTTCAATAGACACTTCAGGATTATATGTTAAAAATAAAGGTTCTAGAAAATGACACTCTTTTGATAAAAATGCCTCTAATACATTAGTTGGATTTTGGTAGAATTTGAATTCTATTTCATCTAAATTAGCTTTTTTTCCCCAATAATTCTGATTACGGGACATGACAACTTTATCATGAGGCACATAACTATCATAGGTAAACGGGCCAGTTCCGATTAACTCCCCAGTTAAAAGATTGATAATATCATTAGCTGGAGTTGATGTTGGTGATAATATACTTGTTGTAGAGTGGGTTAATAATTGTAAGAACGGAACAAAAGGATCGTTTAGCAAAAATCTTATAGCATAATCATTAATAACCTGGGTTTCATTCACAATCCCACGACCATCTGGAAGTAGGAATAAATATCCCCAACTTACCATAGTACCATTCAATAATTCTGGAAACAATTTAAGTAACCTATAAAACCTATCAAAGTTCCATTTTACTGCCATCGCATTAAATGGAGTACCATCGTGAAATTCAACACCTTGTCTGAGAGTAACCGTTAACTCAGTAGCATTTTCATTCCATACATAACTTGTGGCTAAAACATTTATAAGTTCCGGTTTTTCACCAGAAAGATCATTATCAAATAAGCTCTCACAGACTTGAAAAAGTATCTCCTGTTCATCCCAAATGCAGATGAGTGGATCAAGAGCATCAATATCTCCTATATCAGTACCAATAATACACTTACCTCCTTTTGGTAAGCGCATGAAAGTAAAAATTCCACCAATTATTCCTGCGATTGATATAACGCCTATAGTACCAACTGCAGTCTTCTGGTTTTTTGTTAAGTTAGCTAAGAATCCTTTTTTTGCTTCTTTTTTATTTTTTGGAGTCTTGTCTTTCATTGTATAAACACGTCTCTAATAGAGTTTCTAATTCATCTGATTTATATATAAATTGGATCTATAATCGAAATTCGATTATAGTTCAAGATCATTTCCACTTATTTAACATTTATGTCATCACAAATAAGAATGAATTAAAAAACTAGAAGCCTACGTTTACCAAGTAGAGATAACTTGGAATAATTAATTGATTATACTATTAAAATTCAGTAAAGAAAAATTTAAAATTAAAAAAAAGAATATTAATGTTTGAAAATCTATAATCTTTTAATTATTAGCTCTGCCATTCTATTGGAAAAACCCCATTCATTATCATACCAACTCAATACAAAAATCTGATCCTCAATTACCTTAGTCCAAAGGCTATTGAATATTGAGCTGTTAGAATTTCCTATAATATCACTACTTACAATAGGATCTTCGACATAATCTAAAATTCCTTTCAGACTATTGTTAGATGCTTCCTTCATCTTAGAGTTTATTTCTTCTGCAGTACATCTATTTTCTACAACTGCTTTTAAATCAACCACACTCCCGTCAAGGGTTGGAACTCTTACAGCAATGCCATCCAATTTTCCTTTAAGTTCTGGAAAGACTAATCCTATTGCTTTTGCAGCACCAGTTGATGTAGGTATCATATTAGCAGCAGCAGCTCTCCCTCTTATCATCTTATCAGGAGATCCCGCTCTTGCAATATCTCCAGTGGTTTGATCATTAGTATATGAGTGAATAGTTGTCATTAATCCGTATTTGATTTTGAAATTATCTTGCAAAACTTTAACTACAGGGGCAAGACAATTTGTTGTGCAGGATGCATTGCTTATAATCTTATGATCGGTCGTGATTTTATCATCATTGCACCCAAGTACAACAGTAATATCTGGATCTGTTGCTGGAGCACTAATTAAAACTCTTTTTGCGCCAGCAGTTAAATGTTTGCTAGCTCCTTCTCTATTAACAAATCGACCAGTACATTCGGCTGCAACATCAATATTATTACTACTGTGAGGTAAATTCGCAGGATCTCTCTCAGCAGTAATAGGTATATTTTTACCATCTATAACCAATGAATTATCAGTGGATTCTACTTTCCCTTTAAATTTTCCGAAGACCGAGTCATATTTTAGAGCATATGCTAAATACTTTGGTTCGAATAAATCGTTAATTGATACTACATCAATATCATTCCAAAAATTATCATAAATTGCTCTAAAAAATAATCGACCAATTCTTCCGAAACCATTAATTGCGACTCTTTTTGCCATTTACAATCACTTATTTTTTGATTAATAATTCTTTAATTATTAGAAAAGACGATCTAAATAATATTCCATTGGTTTATTAATTTTTTAGTTTTCTTTTTGTTGAGGAGATTTAGTAATTTTTACTAGATTTATAATATATTTCACATAATAAGATCTCATGAGTGAATCTGAATTAATTTTATTTGAAGTAAAGGGACGTATTGCAATAATAACAATAAATCGGCC
Source organism: Candidatus Hodarchaeota archaeon (assembly GCA_048887165.1). Lineage (GTDB taxonomy): Archaea > Asgardarchaeota > Lokiarchaeia > Sigyniarchaeales > SOKP01 > SOKP01. The sequence continues at coordinate 13,790 of JBHLJZ010000044.1, forward strand.
AGATAAAGCACATGCGTTTAAGGTAGAGATGTTAAAATCCATGCATCAGAAATTAACAGCCGCTGATAAAGATGAAAAAGTGCGATGTATCTTAGTGAAAAGTACGGGAGAGCGCTTCTTTTCTGCTGGATATGACCTCAAGGACATAACTGGAGATCCTTTACAAGTTTCTCAAATTATTGATTGGGGAAGAAAGGTTAATGAATATGTACTCCTAATGAAAAAGCCTGTTATTACTCAAGTCCAAGGAATTGCCATCGGTTTTGGAGCTATGTTTATATTAGCTTCTGATTTAAGAGTCTTTGCAGATAGACCTAAAGAACAACTTTATTTGAGATTTCCAGAGATAGAAATTAATGCTTTTCCACAGACAGGAGCAACACTCCTACCATTATTAGCCTTCGGGTTGAGTTATGCAAAGAATCTTCTTTATACAACAGATAAAATTGGAGTAGAAGAATTAAAAAACATCAATTTTCCAGCAAGAATTTTTCCACTCGATCAACTTGAGGCAGAAACCTTATCGTTCGTCAAGAAATTATGTAAGTATCAAACCGAATTCTTGTTCTTTATAAAATCAATGTTGGCTATTATGAATAAAGGGTATATTACATCATGCTTTGATTTAGAAGATGAGTGTGGAAAGGCAGCCTACGCAAAAGAGAAGATGTCTATGCAGGAACTTGATGATTTTATTAAAGGTTTATATGATAAATATACATAACCTAGAATTGATAAAAGCAATAAGAATCATAATAAAATATACTCATGTTCATAAATAATACTCCAATTATTGTCGGTGCTTCTCAATATACACAATATAAAGATTCGGATCTATTACTTGATCCACTGAGCTTAATATCAAAGACCAGTCAAGAAGCTATTAAAGATTCTGGAGCTAGTGACATAATCGATTTTATTGATGCAATATACATGGTCAATATAAATTCTTGGTCATATAGAGATGCTCCTGGAGAGCTTAGCAAACTTCTTAAAATAACCCCAAAAGAAAAAGTTTATTTACCTGATGGTGGAAACACACCCCAAATGTTAGCTAATCGAGCAGCTAACGCAATCGGTACCTTAAAACATCGTGCTATTTTAATAACTGGTGGCGAATCTTTATATTCAAGATTAAAGGCTAGAAAGAGAGCGATTGATCTCAACTGGCCTAAAAAAGAGACACCCGATTACATGGAGGGAGAAATTTGGGATGGGACTAATGCTTTTGAAAATAAATATGGATTAAAATATCCTCCATATTCTTATGCTATTTTAGAGACTGCATTAAGAGCTTCTTTAGGAAGAAGTATCGAAGAGCATAAACTGTATATGGGGAAACTTTTTGAACGTTTTTCTAAGGTCGCGTCTCAAAATCCTTATTCTTGGAATAAAGAATCATATAGTGCTGATGAAATAATAAAAGTTCATCAAAAAAATCGCTACATAGCTCACCCCTATACCAAACGCATGTGCTCTAATTTATTTGTAAATCAATCAGGATCAATAATAATGACTAGTGAAAATATTGCTAAAAAGCTAAATATTGATAAAAAAAAATGGGTTTATTTGATGGGTGGAGCAGACCTTAGTAATATTCATGATATAACTCGTCGTCCAAGGCTTTATGACTCACCAGCCGCTAGAGAAGGTTCACAATTAGCTTTACAACAAGCAGGTCTCTCACTTAATAATATTAATAAATTTGATATATATAGTTGTTTTCCATCGATCGTAGAGATTATAATGAATGAAATTGGTCTTTCTGAAGATGATCCACGAGGCTTAACGTTAACAGGAGGGCTTCCTTATTTTGGTGGTCCATGGAGTAATTATTCCCTACATTCTATAATTACTGCAGCTAATTTAATTCGGAATGATCCTTCCCTTAAAATAATGATTGTAGCAAATGGGGGATATAATTCTAAGCAATCTTTTGGGATTTATGGCATGGATCCTCCTACTTATCCTTGGTGCCATCGTGATGATACTATAATACAGCAATCTATTTTGAGCGATATTTTACCTGAACCAGTAGAAAAGGCAAACGGAAATCTAAAGGTAGATGGATATACAATCACGTATGATCGAAAAGGACAACCAGAAAAAGGTATTATAATAGGGATTCTTGAAAGCGGTAGACGATCTCTTGCTCTTATTAAGACTGACTCGAAAAAATTATTAGAATTGGAACAAACTGAACTTATTGGAAAAAAATTTTCTATAAGACATGATAAGGATATAGATTATAATATTGTAGATATATAATCTTCTTTTACTAATCACTTTAAATTTTTTGAAATAATATATCTCATATTAATTAATTTATTCTTCTTTTAGGAAAAGGGATAAGGATGGATGAATTAGAAAAGTTAGTTTTAGAAAAAATTGACAACATGAAAGATGAGATTATTAAATTTCAGCAACAGATTGTACGAATACCCTCTGAAAATCCTCCATCAAAATATGAAGAAGTTGCGGAATTCATGGAAAACAAAATGAAAGAGATTGGATTAACAACTCAAATTAAAAGAAATAATGTGATTGGAGAATATGAAAAGGGAAATGGCCGAATACTCATATTTAATGCCCATTATGATACTGTTGAAACCTTTGATGGATGGACAAAGGATCCATTTGGAGGCGAAATAATTAATGGTAAAATTTATGGTAGGGGGTCTTCTGATGATAAATCATGCGTTACGGCAGAATTATTTGCGGTAAAAGCTTTATTAGAATCAGGTATAGACCTTAAAGGAAAATTGATTGTTACTGCTGTTGGTGATGAAGAGACAGGAGGTTTGAGAGGAACAGAATATTTACTAAGTAGTGGAACAATAAATGGCGATGTTTGCCTATTAGGAGATGCTCCTTGTGATTATCCAATAGGTTATACAGGAGGAACCATGTATATTACTTTCACAATACGAGGAAAGCAGGCTCATGGTCTTGGGGGACCTGATATGCCAAAACCTTACCGAAATGAGCACTCTGGAATCAATACCATTGATCGAATGCTAAAAATTATGAATTTTCTTATGGAATTAAAAAAAGAATTTCTTACTAAAGAAACTAAATACCCTCTACCAGAAGGATCTACTAATAAAGTAAGTAGTGTTAATTTAGCTGAAATCCACGGAGGAAACAAAATTACAACAGTACCAAAGAAATGTTATTTACACTGCAGTATAAATACAATTCCAGAACAAAGTATTGAGATTACTAAGAAAAGAATTTATGATTATGTAGAGGAGCTAAAAAGGGAAGATCCAGAATTAAACATAACAGTCCAGATTCCTATTTCGATGGAACCATTTGTAATAGACGGAAAGTCTGATTTTGCTCAATCTGTCAGTAAATCAGCAAAAGCGATTTTTGGTGAAGATAGAGAATTTAAATTATTTATGCCTTCCACTGATGCTCACTGGTTTCAAGAAAGAGATATCGAGACTATTCTAATTGGAACAACAAGAATGGGTAACCGAGCCCATGCTGAAGATGAGTTTGTCTATATCGAAGATTTAATAAACACAACTAAATTATACGCACTAACAGCATTAAACTATCTAAAATAAGTTTTTCCATATTTATCATTTAACTGATTTTTTTAATTTTTTACATAAATGTTATAAATAATCTTATTATCTTTTTTTAATATCCAATTATAGATTATAGAATTAAGAAATCACACTGAGATTTGTATGAAAGATTTTAAAGATAAAGTGGCTGTTATCACTGGTGGTGCAAATGGTATAGGACGTGAACTAGCTAATATTGCTGCCAAGAAAGGGATGAAGATTGTGCTTGCTGATATTGAAGCAGATGCATTATCTAAAGCAGAGGAAGAGTTAAAACCAACAGGAGCAACTGTATTGTCTGTATTAACAGATGTCTCAAAAGATGAAGATATTGGAGTATTAGCCCAAAAAACAGTCGATACTTTTGGAGAAATACACTTGTTATTTAATAATGCAGGAGTTATTTTACCTGGACCCATGTGGGAACATTCTTTACTCGATTGGCAATGGATTATTGGTGTTAATTTTTGGGGCGTAGTTAATGGGATACGTAATTTTGTTCCAATCATGCTTAAACAAAGGAATGAGTGTCATATAGTAAATACAGCATCTCTTGCAGGCCTGATGTCAGGTGATGCGGGAACTGGGATTTATGGAGCCACAAAACATGGTATTATCGCTCTATCTGAGGCTTTAGCAAAAGAACTTGAAAATTCAAAAATAAAGGTTTCTGTTCTTTGCCCATCATTTGTGAATACGACGATAATGGATTGCGAACGAAATCGTCCTACTAGATACCGCGGACCAAATTATATACCTGCTATTGAAAAAGTAATTGCTAAATATCCAGAATCAAAACGAGTGTTCGAATTTTCTCGTCAAATGTTTAAGGCCGGCCTATCACCTGATCAAGCTGCCGAAATCGTCTTTCAAGCAATAAAAGATGAAGTATTTTATATATTAACTCATACAGAAGCAATGTATAAAAGAAATATTAAGAATCGAATGAATGGAATTTTACAAGCATTTCAACAAAATAAATTATATAAGGCAAAAATTGACTAACTGAAAATTAGATTTCAGTATATAGAATAATCAATATAAAAAATAAGTTAAAAATAAAAATATTTTATTCTTCTTCGGCAGTTCCTTCCCTGCCAAGGAGTCTTATTACGGCATCAGCAAGTTTATTTTGACTTCGACTCATAATACCTTTAATTTTTCCTTCTTTTCCTAACACTCGAAGCATAATCCCATTCCAAACTGAAGAAGGATCTCCCTTTATTTTTTTAAATCTGTCTCGAAAAACTTTTACCTCAATATTATCATAATTTTTCGCAGCTTCACTACATTTGAAACATAAAATACATTTATCTTTATCCACAACAATATCATTACCGTCTCGAGACATAGCTTCAACAGAACATTCATCTGCAAATGCATCTAAAACTTTAGTGTCTTTCTCACTAGAAGTAATGGTAATAGATCCTTCTACCACTTTACGAACCTTCTTCCCATCTTCTAATTCTCTAACTTCTTCTTCAAATTCAGGTAAAGAACCATTTTCTACTAAAAGTAATTTCTTTTCGTCATTAATAAATAATTCTAATGTAAAGCCAGGGCAAATCCATGAACATGAACCACACCAGATGCACTTTTCGGTATCTACAACAATTTTCTTATCTGATTCGATTCCCATTTCTTCTGGAGTTCCAATAGCTGTTTTCTTTAAAGGTTCATCATAAATTGAGATAGTTACAGGGCAAACTCTATGACAAAAACCACACTCAATGCATTTATCTTCATGATAGCGTAATATCATTTCATGGCTTAGCATTTTATAAACATAATCTGTGGTATTTTCATCAACCTGAATTGATTTTTTTGCTGGTAATGACAATTTCGTTCACTTCTTTTTTTCTTTAAAAATATTTTTTTTTAATTAATAAAAATTTATGTTTTTTCTAATTCCATTTGACTTATTGCTTTTCCAGATCTGAATGGAATATCATCAACATTTTCACCAGCAGTATATCCAAATTTTTCTTTGAATGCATCATTCAATGACTGGAAATATAGTGACAATGGTAAATGTTGAGGGCAATTATTATCACAATTACCACATTCAACACAACGGTCTGCTACGTGAGCAATTCTAGTCAACTGATATGTAGTATTATCAATAACTTTTTCTTTCTTCTTATTCATTAATATGCAATCTACGCAGTAACAAACTGGACAACCACGTATACAGATTCCACAAGCTGTGCATGCTTGAAGTTTTTCAAGTTTTTCTGCTTGAGAAAGTTTATCCCATTCTTCTAAATCTTTAGCTCTTTTCTCAATAGCTTTTTGCTTAATTTCTTTAAGAATATCATCTTGTTTAGCTTTAATATCAGCAGGAAGGGTTTTCTTACCTATACCAGATTTTCCTAATAAATCATCTCCTTTATCAGAATAAACCTTTAGGATTATTTCATCAGAATTAATAGGTATAGCTAAATCACTAATACCTAAATCAGCTACAATAGGAACTTTTCTTAAGCATCGAGAACAATTTTCAGCGATATCTAATCCTACTTCTTTTGTTTTGCCATCTTTTAATAGAAGAACTAACCCTTTATCGTCGATTTTCTCTTTAACTACTTGAGTTAGATCGATATCTTTTACTTTTTTCATTTCACGGGAAGCATTGATAACCATCCCTCGATCCTCAAATGCGATAATAAATAAATTCTCCAAATTTACCTGTTTAATTTTTACCAACTCAATTATTGCTCTAGTGTCGCAAGGTCGAGCAATTAATCCAACTTTTTCATTTAGTGCGCCCTCAACAGATTTATGTAAATATTTCGATGCAGAATCAGTTCGAGCATAACCATATGAAATTAAGTTTGTTAGGGGAAAACCTGATATATCTTCAGGTTTATCAAATAATTTTGGAACAACTGTAAATCGATCTTCTTGGTTAGTTTTTTTATCAATTCTCACTTCTGCTCCAATGATTTTATCAACAACTTTTTCTTTTAAAAGGGTTGTTAATAATTTCGGAAATTCTTCTACTTTTATTAAATATTCTGCCATTGCATCCATGTGTTTCCAACTCTTAATTACTAAACTTTCTTAAATAAATATAACTAAATTTTTTTCCTTTGAAATTTTTATTTTTTCTTATAAATTTTAATATTTTTTTTATGTGTGTTAATTTTTTTTTTGTGTTTTATGGTGCTCCCATTTCTTCCACTGAGTTCTCATTTTTTCAACTCAGTATCATTAGTTAACACATTAGTTTTTAAGCTTTAGCTTTCGCTTTAGCTTCTTCTTTTTTTGGTGTGCCGCCTTTAGGACGTAAGGGACTTGGTCCTAATTTTCGAATAACATTATCATATTCTGTAGCTTCTCTCTGGAATTTTTGTCCCTCTGCTGCTGTACAATAAACTAATCTTATCCTTTCGGGATTAACACCAACAGTTTTCAATAGTTCCTTTACATATTCTACTTGCCGTTTAGCATGATAATTTCCAGTTTCATAATCGCATTCTCCTGGATATCAAGCGTTTATCATAACTGCATCAGCTCCTCTTCCAAAGGCACGCATAATTAAATCTGATCCTACTCGCCCTGTACAAGGGACTAATACTATTCTAATCGACTCCGGATATTGCGCTCGAATTGTACCTGCCATATCTGCTGAACCATATCCTCATTTCCAACACGCATACACAATAATCTTAATATCTTCATTTTCTGCCATATTGTTAACCTCCTTACTCCTCAATTGGTAATAATTCATCAACTAATGCCATATACTGATCATCTCTGAAATAAGTCAATTCAATTGCTTTAGAAGGACAGATTGCTGCACAAGTACCGCAACCCCTACATCTTATTAAATCAACTACTATATTTCCTGTTTCATTTATAGATATGGCTTCGTATGGACATGCTTCAATACATTTATAACATTTAGCACATCTTTCATCTGACGGTGTTGCTCTGATTAATTCCATAGTATATTCTCCTTTTCCCATCGGTATTCCTGCTACAGATGCTGCACCTCTTGCTTGACTAACCGCTTTATCAATCTCTTTCTGCCCCTGAGCAGATCCACATATATATATTCCCGGAACTTTGGTGCTGATTGGATCGAGCCGAGCATGATATTCTTTTAAGAAACCATCAGGACTTTTCTCCATATTTAATATTTTAGCAATTTCTATAGTACCTTGAGATGGTAATGATGCGGGCGAATTTACAATCATGTGAACTTCCATCGTCACTACTGTATCAGTCCCGACGGGTTCAAATTGAACTATTAAATTCTTTGTTAAAGGATCTTCCTCCACTTTTCCTACAAGTCCCTTTACAAAAATAATTCCTGCATCTCTTGATCGTCTATAGTATTCTTCATAATCTTTTCCAGCACATCTCATATCTATGTAAGTACATACAATTTGGGAATCAGGATATTCTGATTTAATGAGTTTCGAATTTTTAAGAGATAGATTGCAGCAAATTACAGAACACCACGGATTTTTACTGACATCTCTGCTTCCTACACAATTGATAAATAAGATTTTTGTTGGTCGTTTACCATCAGAAGGGCGCTTTAAGTGTCCAAAAGTAGGACCATTAGGTGCCAGTATCCTCTCTAACTCAATTTGGTTAATTACATTATCGTAAACTCCATAACCATAATCGTCTCCTTTGTAGAGATCCCACCCCGTAGCTACGATAATTGTTCCAACTTCAAGTTCAACAATTTTATCTTGAATGCTAAAATCAATAGCATCTTCTTCACAAGCATCCACACACGCGAAACATTCTACACAGGATTCTCTTACAACATCGAAAAGTGCTGGTACTGCTTGAGCAAATGCGATGTCAATGCATTTTCTAGCTGATAAATTTTCATCAAAATAATTTGGTAAATATATTGGGCATACTTCCGCACATGCTCCACAACCAGTACATTTAGGTTCATCCACATATCGAGTATGCCGTTTAACCTTTACCCTAAAGTTTCCGATATATCCATCAACTTCAATGACTTCGCTAAGTGACATGATTTCGATGTTTGGATGACGATTCGTTTCTAACATCTTAGGACCGAGAATTCATATTGAGCAATCGTCTGTTGGGAATGTGCGGTCAAGTTGGGACATGCGTCCTCCGATAGTACTGTTTTTTTCGATTAAGTATACTTTGAATCCAGCGTCACCTAAATCAACAGCAGCTGATAGTCCAGCGATACCACCTCCGATCACTAAAGCAGCTGGTTTAACAGGAACAGTTTTTGTTGGTACATCTTCTAGAAGTCTTGCTCTTGCTATCCCTGCTTTGATAAGTTCAATTCCCTTCTTAATTGCTTTTTCACGCACTTCAGGAGCTTGGTGAACAAAACTACAGTGTTCTCTAATATTTACAAATTCTAAGTATCTTGGTGGTAAACCTGCCTCACTTAAAATAGCATGAAAAACAGGTTCATGAGTTCTTGGAGTACAAGCTGCAACAACTATTCTTTGAATCTTACTTTCTTCAATTTGTTCTTTAATATATGAACTTCCGCCTTCAGTACACATACTTAAATATTCGAAAGCCTTTACGCCTTCTAATTTATTTAGTTCTTCGACAATTCTAGGTACATCTAAAATTCCAGCAATGTTAATACCTCAGCGACACACAAACACTCCGACAACGGATTTTTCAATTTCATTATTATCTTTGGTCTGATTTCCAGACAAGATTTACACCTTTATTAGTATATCCTCCTAATTTTTAAGAATTTTTTTATTGATAATCTCAATTCAAATGAATATATACAATAATTTTATGATATTGAAAATAGTTCTTAAAATAAAAGTTCAATTGTTATTTAATTTCATCTTAAAGGTTTTAAAAATAGAATAGATAAAGTCAATATTTATCAAATTATTCGACAGAAATTAATTGAACTTGAGTAATACTATGAATTGATAATTTTATATACTTATATTGGTTAATTTTTATCTAATATATTTTAATCTAAATCTTTTATTTATTCAACTATTCCAAAAAAGGATCTTTATGGAAAAAGAAACGGATCAGAGTAATACCAAAAAAGCTATAGAAAAACTCTCGGATTTATTAAAGCAGAGACCTCCGAAAGGGCAGTTTCGAGACCAACTATTTTGGTTAGTAGATATAATACATATTTGTAAAAGCAGTGGAAATTTAGTTTTGATTCAAGAAGCTAAATTGATGGAAAATGTTTTAAACAATCTCTCTGAATTCCTAAAAACCGGGGAAACTGAGGCATTAAATAATGCGGCTAAACACGTTGAGCAATTTGCACGCATAGTCAAAGCTACCGTCGCAGGTAGTTTATTAGAATTTAATGTATTTTTAAGTTACGCTACTAAAGATACAGATTTTTTTAAAATTCCAGAAGTAGCCTGTCGTTTGGAGGAATACCCCGATATAACTAAAGTATTTTATTGGGAACAAGATAGTGGTCAAAACATTATCGAATATATGGAAGAAAACCTTGAAAGATCTAAGGTATTTGTTCATTTCTGTTCTCAAAATTCTAAAAAGTCAAAATCAGTCAAATTAGAGCGAGAAGCAGCCATACAACTAAAACAAGAAGATAGAATGAGAATTATTCCAGTATTTGAAAAGCCATCTGATATTCCATTATTAATAAAACCTTATTTAGGAGTAGAATATAACCTGAATGACTTTGAGGGTTTTATCGAAAAACTTTATAAGGAAATTTTACGGAAATAATACAATTCTTGTTTAATATAAAAATAATTGAATTATTATGGAATCATTTTCTTTAGATCAAATTAATAATTTTGTTTTAAAGAAACAGCATCTTACTGAAGATTCTAAAACTGATAATATTCTCCAAATTGTAGAAGATTTATGTGGATTACACGCAACAGGTACTCTAGAACCTTATATTCAATTATTTATTAGAACTAAAAAGTTTACAAAACAAGATTTAGATAAGGAATTATATGAGAAAAAATCTTTAGGAAGAATACGGGGAATGCGTAAAACTCTATTTATCCAAACAAAAGAATTGATTCCGATTGTATACAACGCTATTAGATACTTAACAGATAGGCTCGAAGAAAAATATTTAGAATATCGAAATGTCTCAATAACAGAATATGATAAACTATCAAAAGAAATTGTCAATCTATTGAGTCAAAGTGAGATGTCAACAACTCAGATAAGAAAAGCTCTAAACTCTGAAAAAGATATTTCTGCCATTATATCAGTAATGTGTGATAGAATGGAATTAATACGAGGAAAACCATTAAAAAGTTGGAAAGATAGAAGACTCTTTTATACTCCTTTTAAAATGTATTTTCCTGATCTAAATCTCCAGAAATATAATGAAAAACAAGCTATAGAAATATTAATACGAAAATATATCAAATCGTATAGTCCTTGTACTGAAAATGATATTATTTGGTGGGCTGGTATAACTAAAGGTAAGATTAAAAAGGCTCTTAATAGCTTAAGCAATGAAATTAAAAAAATTCAGATTACTGGAATAAAAGATACGTTTTACGGTTTTACTAAAGATATCAACGCGTTAAAAAGACATGATTTAGAAAACAAAGATCATATTAATTTGCTGCCAATACTTGACCCTTATCTTATGGGATATAAAGACAGAGAGAGATATGTCAATACCAAAGAATATGAATATATATTTGACAGAAGTGGTAATGCTACTTCTACGATTCTACTAAATGGAAGAATTATTGGTGTTTGGGATATTGTAGAAAAACCTAATCCTACTGTAAAGCTTCTAATTTTTGATTTTGATGAAAAGAATTCATTAGATGAAATAAAAAAAGAAGCTAAAAAAGTTGGGGCATTTATTGCAGAAAAAAATGTACAAATTAAACTTTGTAAAAAAATGCTTCCTCTATCCAAAAGGACGGCAGGAGGTTTTATGACTCCTTTAAAAAATTGTGAATAATTTTAATTAAAAGGGAGTTAAACAGCCCTATATTACTTATTATTAACATCCTAATTTGTAAAATATTATAGAAAACCTTATATTCTTGTTTACAAGTTATGAGCATAATAATAATCCAATAGGCGTATTAATGTGGAAGATGTTAAAAAAATAGAATTAATGGCAGAAGAAAATTCAAAACTTGCAATTCAAGAAAAGCAACTTGCAAAACAATCAAAAGGAGTAGCTCAAATAGAATTAAAAAGAGCAAAAACTAGAGAATTACTTGCAGAAAAAGAATTTGAATTAACAAAAATTAAGCGTGAATGGGCAGAAAAGAAGATGAATTTATTTATTCAAAAAACTGAAGTGCTGAAGAAAGGTATTTTAGATTTTTCTGACGCAGATTTGAAGGCAGAAGAAGCAGCAGCTTCTTATAATAGGCGCGTAGCTGTAATTCAAGAATATATAGCAAAAATACACGCTGAAACTGCAGGAATAGAAAAAAAAATATCAAAAACAATGTTAAATCTCACGAAAGACAAAATTTATGCTGCAGAACAAAGGGAGAAATTATCGAAAAGACAATATGAATATATAAAAGCTGTCAAATCAAATCAACCTGAGAATAAAATATCAAATTCTAAAACACTAATTGAAAATCAAGAAAAAGAATTAGCTAAAGCAAGGAAAATAATTGTTGAAAAAGAAATTGAAATACAAAGTTTACAAAATGAATTAGCTAACATGAAAAAGAAATTATCAAGCAAACTTTCTGAAAGAGAAAAAATTAGACCAACAGGAAACTTTTCTGAATAAATTTTCTAATTAAATAATTATTTTGAAAATGTATATATAAAATATCTGGAAAAAGGAGGGATTAAGTTATGAGCATCGAAAGAGGAAAAGATATATCATGGGTCATAAAAATATTAGTAGTTATTGCCATTCTAGCTTTAGCTTTTTTAATCGCATTTCTTTTAAATTTTTCAATTGATTTTTATATTGGTGCATTTACAGGTGTAGGAGTAGCATTACTAATATTTTTAGTAATTACTAAAATGCCAAAAATATATGTTAAGGTAAGTAAATATTAAATACGAATAATATTATTTTTTTTTATTTTTAAATATTAAACAGTTAAAAAAAATAAGTTATAAAAAATAAAATTAAGATAAAAAATTGTTTTTTAACCTTGAGACTCTGCTATAATATCCCCAAATAATCTCTTTACGGCCTCAATTCGCGTTTCTTCCCCTATCTGTTCAACATTCTTCAATGAAATAGCTTCTTTTGGGCAGACAGCAATACATTGTGGTTCTCTTTCACCGACTTCAGGATCAATGAATTCCTCTTTCATATTATCACATAAATCGCATATAAGCGCTTTTTGATCCTTTATGTTAAGAGTTATTACCCCAAAATCACATGCTCGAATACAAAAACCACATCCGTTGCACTTATCATCATCAACAATAATCGAACCAGTCTCTTCATCCTTTTCTAAAGCCTTTTCTGGACAACTACGAACACAGGGAGCATCTTCACATTTCTGACAGGCAAGGGCAATGTTAAAAACTGGTTCTATTCTAACTCTGTGAATTCTGGTATTAATTGGATTAAATTCACCATCATGAACAAATGAACATACAGATTCACAAGTCTCACATCCCGTGCATAAATTAGGATCAACTACTATGAATTGATGCATTACTCCGCCTCTTTTCTTAGTTCTGACTTTTGACATTTATTTTTTCCCTCCTTTTTTTGGCACAGGTTTTAAATTTCCAATTACAAAATCTAATCCTAATTTTTTTAATGTTTCATCCGTTGGTATTCCAGTTTCTTTATCCCAGCCTCTTGCTTCATAGTATCCGCTTAATAACTTCTGATATCCTTCTTCCTTTAAAACTACACCTTTATTTGGACCTCTTGTATGAGCTTCCTTAAAAAATCGTTCAGGGGGATGATCATCTGCTCTGGTCCATCCTTCCCGAATATTAAAGCATTTAGAAAGGTTAAGAATTGCTTCACCTCGTAAATTTACAGATTCATCAGTGTGTGGAATTCCTGTAACTAATTCAAAAACTTTTGCCATTTCAGCATCAGATTCATAAATTCCTCTTGTAAATTTGCAAACTATGTATGAATCAATAATTGCATAAATATCTTCCAATTTTTTAATAGCTACTCCACGTTCAACTGGCTTGTCATATGCTAATCTGTCAAAAGTACCTTTCGCATCAAGTCCATACGAACCATTACGTAAGTGACATGCTCCTCTCACTGAAACACTCATTCCAACTGCGAATGAACTCATTCCATGTAGATCAAACGCAGGCATTTCCAGACCTTTTATATGCATGGCATAATAGCTTGCATTCTTCCTTCCCATCTCTTCTAACCGTTTACCAGCTTCTAAAACTCCATCTCCAAAAATCTCGCCTGCAAACCCTTTACCAAGACACATTTCTTCAGTAAATCTTGCTAAGTTTATAGTAGAACCAAAAGGTAATTTATAACCTAAGTCTTTTTCAGTAATGATACCCTCTTCAAATAAGTCACATGCCATAGCAGCTGTAACTCCACCTGAAATCGCGTCGATTCCCAGATTGTCACTCAATTCAACGCATTTAAACACAGTTGGCCAATCATAATTACCGCAAGCGCTTCCATAACTATAACAAAGTTCCTGATCAATACTAATATGTAAATTAGGCCAGTTTGGATGATTTTTCGGTACTTTTGTAATGTGATCACAGGCAATTGAGCATTGAGAGCATGCAACTTTTTTAACCACCCAATCTTCATTAAGTATATCACCAGTGAATGTACCATCATCAACTTTATCCCAAGTTCCCTCACGGTGATTGTTTGTTGGCATCATACCAAGTTTATTATAACTTGTTATACCTGCGGGAGTACCTAAATCCCTATATTTGGCAGTAGCAGGACCATTAGCTACTTTTATTAACTTTTTAGCTAATTT
>JBHLJZ010000045.1:0-27924 GCA_048887165.1 Candidatus Hodarchaeota archaeon
AGAAATGCTTTTAGAAAAATTAAATTGAAAAATGAAGATATTTTTGAACAAAATTTGGAAGATTTTGATTTTATCTATATCTATTCTTTACCAACTATGCAAAAATATTTACAACATGTATTTAAAACAGCTAAAAAAGGAGCTGTAATAATTTCCTATAAATACCCCCTAAATGGATTTGATTCATTTTTAGAACTTTCTTTTAAATTAGACCTCGAGAAAGATGAAAAAATAACTAGTGTTTATTATTATACTAAATTCATTTAATTCGTGGGCAAATATTATATTTCAATAAAACCTGTTTTAGGTACAATCTCATATAATATCTTTCACTTTGGCAATATTCTAATTTCTGATTATTCGTTAAGTTTTCACAATTTTCTAAGAGAGCATGTACATCATTCATCATAGTCAAATATTCATTTTTAGCAGCATCACAGTTTTGAATTATTAAGTCATGGTTTATTTTATAGTTAATTATCGAGTCTTCAATTATAATTTCGTTGTCCTCAAGTAGAGGTGAATCCCTAATTGAATTTGCTTGTACTAAATGATTTTCTGTTTCAGAATTATTAACAAAGCCTTTTGAAATGAATATTCATCTCAGTGAATTTTAAATTAATGAAACTAAAACAAATTAGCTATTTAAAAAAAAAGCCTCAGTAAATTTTTCATTAAATTGAAAAAATAGATCATTAGTCTAAAATACAATTTTCTTGTACAGCATTTCTTAATTGTTCTGAAATAATTTTTGTTCCTTCTGATTTATATAATTCTATCAATTCATCCATTGAGGTTGTTCTACCATTGATTGCGGATAAATATGACAAAAGAGCAGTAGCTACAGCTTCCTTTGCATGTTCAGGAGTAAATTCTGGGACTTTATCTTCCAAAATACAATCTGTAAAATAAGAATCTTCATTACCCATTGAGAGATGGTAATACTTTGGAAAAGGTCCATGGGTAATTTTTGGATAATACCACCCATTAATTTTTTCAGCTTTTATTTTATGGGGAGTATATATTTTAATTGGATTCTCCCAATCATGATTTTCTATTATTGTTCCATCGGTGCCATAAATCTCTAATTGATTTGAAGATGGGTTATTTACAGTAAAACTCAAGACGCATTCTGCGACAATCCCAGATTTATATTTCAAAAAGGTAAACGCATTATCTTCTGCCTTTTCCGGTAAGTTAGTAATTTGTTTAGTAATCCAACTATAAGCAGAGTCTACTGTATCATTTAAGATCCAATTAAAAGTTGCGAATTTGTGGACGCCCATATCCATTAAAGCCCCTCCTCCAGCCTTTATAGGATCTGCTTTCCAGGATTTTGGATTAGTAACATTATGAACCTCAGCAACTCCTTCATATGAACGAATCATAAATACTTTTCCAATTATTCCATTATTTACGAGTTTATGAATCTCTTGATGAGCGGGTAAGAAACGATGATTTTCTGCGATCATAAATTTAACTCCAGCTTTTTTAGTTGCATGAATCATTTGATCACATCCTTCAAGATTAGTTGCCATTGGTTTTTCACATAAAATATGCTTACCCGCTTTTGCTGCTTCGATTACAACTTCTTCATGTGCATGATGCGGAACCATAAGAAGAACGGCATCGATATCACTCTCCAATAGAGCTTCATAAGAATTAAAAAATTTCAGCTTATAGATCTTAGCTATTTTGGCTCCTTTTTTCTGATTGATATCAAAAACAGAAGTGAATTTTATTTTCGGGTTGTCTTTACAACCAACATAATGATACGGCCAAGCGGAATTCATTGTATTTCCAATTCCAACTAAACCATATTTTACAGAATCCATAATTTTAAAAAATTATGCAAATGTAAATAGATTTACCATTCCTTTTGATATTAAACATTTTTAACTAAATCTATATTTTAATGATTAAATATTATAATAAATGTGACTTAAAGTGGCAGATCTAATTGGTTATAATAAAAGTAGAGCTCAAAAAGTATTGAATAAATATGATGTTGACCTTTTAATTGCTTCTACCCCTGTGAACGTTTTTTATACTACTGGTCTACCAGTAATTCATGTAGCACCTAATCCTATCTTATATGTTTTATCTAATCAATATCCGAATTTATCAATGATTCGTAGAGATGGAGAAGAAAGTGCAATTGTATGGTCTTTATATAATAGTGTTGAAGAATTTTCGTGGGTTGATCCGAGTGAAGTATACCGTGTTGGATCTTTACAAGCTGCTGTGAATATGCTCCTGAAAAAAGTAGAAGATTGGGATTTATCAAATAAGACAATAGGCATTGAATCTTTTATGCCTCGATATCAATCTGAAACACTAAAAAAACAATTTCCAAAAGCAAAATTTATCGATGGAGATAGAGTCTTTCTTGATATGCGTTTGATTAAAACAGAAGAAGAGGTGAGAAGGATTAGAAAGTCGACAGAAGTGGCAGAAAAAGCTATTCAAGCTTGTATTAACGCCACAGAATTAAATATTCCTGATACAAAATTATTACAAATTGCTAGAAGGACTATAGTTGATGAGGGTGCTTGGGGTTGGGACCACTTTACAATGAATATAGGTCCTTCAGATCCAGAAGCACCAGGTTTGGGAACTCCAGTTACTCCAAATGATATTGTCAGGTTTGATTTTGGAGCAGTATGGGAGGGTTATATATCAGATGTGAGTAGAGGCGTTGTAATTGGTGAAGTCCCTAAGAAAGCTCAAGAAGCCATGGACTACATGATCCAAGTTCAGCAATATTGTGCGAATAACATTAAACCGGGTGTAAACGCCAAAGAATTCAAAGATGAAGCTCAAAATTATTTGAAATCTCTTACAAAAAGAGGTTTCTATCTTATTACGGGACATAGTATTGGATTAGAATGTGAAGAAACACATTTATTTGGCCCTACAGGAGCAATGGATATACCCTTTGAAAAAAATATGGTGCTTGATTTAGAAGTTTGGCTTAATGTTCGAGGACAAGGATTAGTAGGTATTGAGGATTGCTATAGAATAACGGATTCGGGTACTGAAAGATTGTCTACATTAGATAAAGAAATTGTTGTTAAAGGAGGTTAATAGAAGTTATGAAACTAAAAGATAAGATTGTTGTAATTACTGGTGCAGCTTCAGGTATTGGTCGAGCAACTGCCATCTTATTTGCAAAAGAAGGCGCAACTCAAATATTATCTGACATTGATGAGTTAGGTTTAAATGAAACCTATAAGCTTATAGATGATGCAGCTAAAACTAGAACTAAAATCATTGTCGTTGATGTAAGAAACCAAGATGAAGTTAAAAATATGATTGACATGACTATTGAAAGATTTGGCAGAATAGATGTCTTAGTTGTCAACGCTGGTGTTGTAAGAGTAGGTCCTATAGAATCATTTCCTGATAGTGATTATGACTTACTCATCGATGTAAACATTAAAGGTACTCACTATACATGCAAACATGCTGTTCCTTATTTTAAAAAACAAAAGTCTGGGTCAATAATTACATTAGCTTCCGTTGCCGCTCATATAGGACAAACTGCTCATGCTAATTATTGTTCAACAAAAGCTGCAGTATTAGGATATACAAGAGCTCTAGCGTTGGATTTAGCACCTTATAATGTTCGAGTGAATAGTGTGAGTCCAGGAGCTACTGATACTCCTATGCTACAGAGCGATGTTGCTAAGCAAGCTAAGGATAGAGGTTTATCATATGAAGAAGTAAAGAAAGAATTTGAAGAAGAAGGAGTGATGGGAAGATGGGCAAAAGCAGAAGAAATCGCCACTGGAATCTTATTTTTAGCTACTGACGAATCATCATATATGACGGGGGCAGATCTTAGATTGGATGGGGGCTGGACAACTCGTTAAAAACATTTTACATTGTCATTCCACCATCAACTAAAAGACTAACACCAGTACAGAATTTATTTAAAGCAAGGAATAACACACCTTCAGCAATCTCTTCAGGTTTACCAAGTCTTTTCATGGGTTGACGATCAATATATCCCTGCCTCACTTGATTATAATCACCGCCCCTATTTTTGATTCTCTCCGCTAAGGAAGGAGTATCTGTGGTTCCAGGACAAATAGCATTTATACGAATCTCATCATCAAGATAATCAGCGGCCATAGCCCTTGTCATTGATAAAACTGCCCCTTTAGAAGCAGTATAAGCTGCTCGATTTTGTACTCCTTTAAAGGCAACGGAAGATGCATTATTTATAATAGTTCCTTTTGTTTTTTTCAGATAAGGTATCGCATATTTCGACACTAGGTAAATTCCACGGACATTTACTGCCATAGTTCTATCCCAATCTTCCGTGGAAATAGTATCAATGGCCCCTCCAAGTACGATTCCGGCATTATTGAATAAAATATCAATCTTTCCGAATGATTCTACAGTTTTATTTATAATATTTTTAGCTTCAACTTCTTTAGAGACATCTGCCTGAACAAAAATAGCATCTCCTCCGGAATTTTTAATTTTTTCAACTACCTTTAGAGCAGATTCTGATACCGAATTACAGCAAACTTTTGCACCCTCAGAAGCAAATAAAATTGCAGTTGCTTCTCCAATTCCTGCTCCCGCTCCAGTGATAATCGCTACCTTTCCTTTTAACCTCACTTTATGATTTCCTCCTATCGATATTAAAATTATAAACTTAAAATTTTACGAGCTTCTGATGGATCCGCAGTATCACGTCCCATCTCTTTGCTTAATCTCACCATTCGAGCTACTAATTCAGCGTTATTTTTGGCAGGTATGCTTTCTTTGATAAATGGATAATCTTCAGTTCCAATTCGTACATTTCCTCCATGCATTATTGCTAATACCGCTATTTTTGTCTGTTCTTTGCCCATAACACTTATGGTATGTAAGCAATTTGAGGGCATGTATTTTATTCTATGTAAATACTCATCAGGGGTTGGTGGAGACCATGTACCTCCTGGCCAATTAAAAAACAAGGTCAAAACATGAGGAGGTGTTAATAGGTTTTTATTAATTAAGTAATTCAGGTTCCAATATGAACCGATATGCCATACTTCCCATTCCGGTTTTATATTAAACTTCTTTAAAGAAATACAATATTGTTCTAATTCATCAAGATCATGAATTTGATTAACTCTAACATCTGTAAAGTGCTCATCATGATGATTTAATATTACAGAAAGCATGTCGGGCTTTGCATGGAAATCCGGTGCTCGGTCTTCGATAGGATAACTTGACATACCCGCTTGAATTATTACATCACACCTTTCCCTAATCTTCTTTACAGTTTCAACCTCAGCACCACGTGGTAAATGTACATGTACTATTGCTGCACCAGCTTCGTAGCATTTGACGATATCTTCAATTAAAGCATCGTTTGTTTCAGCCCAATTTTTAATTTCGGGAAAAATCCAAGAATTTGCTGTTGTAGCAGTTATTATCAATTTTTCATGATCTTTACTCAAAACATATCCCTTATTTTTGTGTTTTTTATCTTATAATATATTGTTAGTTAATAATTTTTAATTAATAATTACATTTTTAACGAGAAACACGACCTGATACATTTCCTTCCATAATTTTAAGAACTTCTTCAACGGTTACTAAATTAAAATCTCCGAAAATGGTATGTTTTAGGCAAGAAGCGGCAACAGCAAAATCTAATATTTTTTGTAAATCCTCGTTAAAAGTAAGAAACCCATAAATTAATCCAGCTACAAATGAATCGCCTCCTCCAACACGATCTACTATATGAGTTATATCATAATGAGGACTAACATAAAGTTTATTTTCATCAAATAATATCCCTGCCCAAGTATTATGGCTCGCAGATAACGAACCCCTCAATGTTATTGCCACTTTTTTCAAACTTGGAAACTTGCTCATCATTTCCTCAGCCACATATTTGTACTTATGAGGATCTAATTTTCCAGAAGTTACATCGGTATCTGGTGCTTTAATTCCCAATACATTATCAGCATCTTCTTCATTTCCTATGGCTATATCGCAATGTTTAACTAATTTAGGCATAATTTCTGATGCTTTTTTGCCATATTTCCATAATTTACTACGATAATTTAGATCACATGAAATTGTAATTCCTTTTGATTTCGCTATTTTAACAGCATCGAGACATATTTCAGCTAGATTCTGGGAAATGGCAGGAGTAATACCTGTCCAATGAAACCAATCAATTCCTTTAAAAAGAACTTCCCAATCAAACATATCCTTTTCGACTGTGGATATAGCTGAATTATCTCGATCATATATAACATTACTAGATCGTGCTGCTGTGCCCATTTCTAAAAAATAAATACCAATTCTGTCGCCCCCTCTTTTAATTTTAGATGTATTTACTCCAAATTGTCTTAAGTATTGAATACATGAATCACCCAATTCATTTTGCGGGAGTCTTGTGACAAAATCTACATCAATTCCAAAATTTGCAAGGGATACAGCAACGTTTGCTTCTCCCCCTCCATAAATTGCATCAAAAGATCTAGCTTGTGTAAATCTTTGAAAATAAGGGGGAGATAATCTCATCATTATCTCTCCAAATGTAAGGACTTTACCGTTCATCATTAATTCAGCTCGTATAAAAAAACATTTAAATGTTTACAATAATTCACTAAATGAATTTAAATTCATTAAGGAGATATATTTATGAATACAAAAGAATATGTTGAATTTAAAAATTATTATATAGCTATTTTTTCAATCAATTATTTATTTCAAGGTATCGATCAATCTCTTTTCGCTGTAATAATTCCAATTTACTTAATACAGTTTATTGGAGTGCTAGATGCTTCAGCTTTAGCGTTTTTAGGTTCATTTATAAGCTTACCATGGATTTTTAAAGTTTTTTTTGGTATTTTAGGGGATAAATTTGGATCTAAAAAGTTTGGAAGAAGGAGACCTTGGATTATTACTATGGTTTCTTTTGCTGGTTTGATGTGGATTATATTGGGAATCCCAAATATATTTACTACAGCGACAGCTATTCCTCTTTTTACTTTTATGGGAATTCTGATCTTTCTTGGAGTTGCTTTCGGTGATACCATAATTGATGGATTAGTTCTTGATATATGTCCTAAAGAGAAATTAGGTCGTACTTCTGGATTTAATTGGGGTTTAAGATCAGTAGGAGCTATAGCAGGAGGTCCTGCTTTAGCTGTGTTAGTCGTAATAGGGGCACTTGATGTACCATCTCTATTTATACTAATTGGAATTTTAACAATACTAAGTTCACTTCTAACAATTTTCATTAAGGAACCAAAAGTTTATCCAGAAGTAAAAATAGGAACACAATTAAAAGATATGTTCAATAATAAAAGAGATTTTAAAACATATTTATTCTCCCTATTTGCAGCTATTGTAGATGCGGTTGCGATTCTAATTGTTTCAATTTTTATTTTAGTGAAAATTGGGGTTCTTACTTCTACTGGTACAGAATTGTCATTACCAAGCGGAGATGTGAATATTTATCTTTATAATGGATACATCACTATGATAGTTTCAGCCGGTGTAGTGATTGGGGCAATAATAGGAGGGCAAATAGCAGATCATATCACTAGAAAACTGAGTGTTTATCTCGCATATATAATGACAACAGCCTCTCTATTATTGATGTTGCTTCCAACAATTTGGCCTATATTATTGTTCTTTGCATCATTAATTGGATTAGCGATAGGTTGGAGGCATTCTAGTTATGCGGCAGTTGCAACAGCAATATCTAAGCAGCATCCTGAAATGGATAGTACCTATTATTCCCTCTGTAATGCTTTTGCTAATTTAGGTAGTACCTTAGGTCTAACTTTTACAGGTGTAGTTTTAAGATTAACAGCATCTTATTTAAGTGTATTTCTTTTCGTCGCTATTATATCAAATATAGGACTCTTAGGATTTGTATTATTAAATCCTAAAGATTATGAGCATCGATTATTAGATACAGAATTAGATTCACAGATTTAACTATAACTTTAATTTTTTACTTTTGTTATTATAAGTTTAGAAAATTGGAATGGAAATGTAAAAATCATAACAAGAAATAAGTTAGTATAAAACTTCAGCCAATAAAACCTTAGGTTGTTATTTTTAATCGAGAGTCTCACCCCTATCTTTTTTATTTGATTCTATTTCCTTTTGAACGAGCTTTAATCCTTCCAATATAGAGAATAGCACTATTATAATCATTATTCCAAAAATTAGTGCAGGATTAATCCAAATTCCTCCCACTAAAGTAAGTACTGAAATGGTGAGAACTATTCCAATAATAATAGAAATGTTAATTATAATAGCATAAATTAGGCTAAATCGATATTTAAATTTTTTCTGTTGTCTTGTTGATATTAGTATTAAAAATGATTCATCTTCCTTCTTTTTCTCATTCAGTTTATTATTATTAGACAATTTGCTCACCCTCTCTTATATTTTAATCATGGGAAATAAAATAGAATTCATATTCTATTTGTTATTGTTTTTTCTTTCTTCACTTTCTGAAAAATCATTTCTAATTAATTCTAATTCTCTTCTAATTATAGCAATTCTAGCAATTAGAATTATTTGCCAGATAATCATTATAGCATCAAGCATAATGGCTGTATGATTAATGAAGCCTAACAATGCAGAATACAAAAGTGTGATTATAGTAATACCAGTTATTATAGAAGTGTATGTCAATATTGAATGACTTAAGGCTATTTTAGTTTCTAATTTTTCTTCAATTATGTTGACCTTAATTAGATCTTCAGAACATTCTTCCTTAATTTCTTCTTGATCTAAAACAATTTCACTTACACTCATTTCTAAACCTCCTTTTTTTACATGTGTTAAAATCTTCTTCAATGGTAATTAACTTTACCGTATATTGTGCTCGTTCATTTTCTGATGCAGCTATTCGTGGTTTCGGTCCTGAATGATTAAGGTAATGTAATGATTCTAAATTCATAGAATGAGCTTCAAACCATAATTTTTTAATAGCTTTCAAGAAGAGAGCCTTAGAATTTGGAATAAAAACTATTATGTTGAATAGAGTCATCCAGCCAAATATAAGAGAAAAGTCGAAAATTATAGTTGTGATTCCAGTACCTTTTGGGAGAAAAAAGATAAACGTGATTGACTCTGTAAACGAAAAAATAGAAATAACCATCAATATGATCTTATTTGTAATAAGAGGTTTTTTTTCAGATTCTTGCTTTTGAGAATTATCTTTTAATTCATTAAGATCACCGTAAAGAAGTTCTAAATTTTCAAGCACCTTATACGGCCCATTCTGACTAAAGGGAATATCATTAGCAACTTCAGTACTTTCCACAATATCTTTAAATTGTTTAGATTTTGAGGTTTTTACGTCCGAAAGAATGATATTCTCACCTATTTTTTTTAGGTATGACTAATTTATGTAAAATTTATTTAACATCCATGATTATATGCAAAAGAACATATTTAAATGTTATGTTCATTTAAATGTATTAAAAAAGTAAAGTTAACATCCTAGAATATGGAGACTTCAAGAGTTCTATGATTATCTATTTGCTAGTATTTAAAAGTATTATTTTTAATAATTTTCTAAACACTTGTTTACAAGCATATAAAGACTGTCTAATTAATGTAAAAAATTTTTATATTTGTAATGATTAATAAATATTAAGTGAAGTTAAATTATGTTTAACAAAAATTAAAATTTAAATGAGGAATAATAATGAGCGATGAAAAAATTGGTTATGAAGGAGGCCTTTCACGCAACTTTATCAAGAAGGAAGTTCTTAAGAACAATTTGCTATTAATTACAGGGGCAGTAATCTTGTTAATTGCGTTTTATTTGCTTTATACATTCGACCCAGAAGTGAATTTTGAATTTTTCATTATATTAACAATTCTTTGCATTGTAATTCCCTATATCGCTATCGTATTAATAACGTGGATTTATTCAGCTGCCTATGTTCGTAGTTTTTGTTATAAAGTCCAAGAGAGTAATATAATCATTAATCATGGAGTTTTTACAAAAGCAAGAGTCACAATACCATACAGAAGAATTCAGAATATTAATATTACTAATGGAGTCTTTGATAGGATGTTTAAGATCTTTACAATAAAAATAGAAACTGCAGGTCATAGTGCTGTTAGTAAGGGAACAAAAACTAGGGGGATTGGTCCTGAAGGTTATATACCTGGGCTTGAGGATCCCTATATAATCGAGAATAAGATAAAGGAAATGATAAGTAAATTCACTACAACATCCAATATGTTCGAGGAAAAACTATTTAAACCCGAAGCTCTCGCTTTTGATAATTTTATTAGTTATATACTTTCTAAAATGCGAGAAGGAGAGAAATTAAAAACTTCTATTAAAGAACTAAGGGAAAATTTAAGTATGTCAGCTGCTCATTTAGCAGAGAAAGTCGGTGTTCCAATTCAAACAATCACTTATTTAGAAGAAGGTCGATATAGCCCAAGCTTAGTCTTAGCATATAAGATCGCGGAAGTATTGAATTGTAAAATAGAGGATTTATTTAAATTAGCATAATTTCACTCTGAATTCTATTTTAGAGTTAAATCTTTCATTACATAGTTATGTAGAATTTTGGTGAGAAACACCTGAAGTTTAAAATGAAAATTATTTCAAGAATTAAGGATTTACGCAATGAGTTAGGCTTAAATCAACAAGATTTAGCAGACCGTATAGGTGTTACTCGCCAAACTATTTACTTTTTAGAAAAAGGTACTTACAATCCATCTTTAACAATCTCATTCAGAATTGCGGAAGTTTTAAAAAAACCTTTGGGCGAAATTTTTTTTCAAGTGCCGATAATTAAAGAAAAAATTGAAGATAAATCTATTAAACAAGTAAAAGAATTTGCTGAGAAACAGGGTATGGATTATGAATTACTCGTTTCAATGGGAGATTTAGACGAGAAGGATTTATTAAAAAAGTTTAGTAGAATTCAATTAGAAGAAATTGCTAAATTTCTTGAAATGGATTTTAATGATTTATTTATAGATGCTTAAAAAATTAGAGAAATGAAATAAAATTAAAAAATATTAAATGCCTTGCCCATCCAATAAATCACTAGATAAGAGTTCGGTATTACCTGCCTAAGTCCATTTCCACTAGGGTCTCCTCCTGTACCATAAAATTTCGAATGTTCCCATACAAAATGATCCGCTCCCATTTCTGAAACCGTCAACGGTCGCATATATAAAGGTCTATCAATCCATATTAAATCAATAAGCCACGAATAGAGACCGCCATACGGATGATTTTCAAAGAAATCCATCCATTTTGCTTTATTCGGCTCAATTTCCATACTGGCGATTTCAGGATTGAGACTGGTTGCACGAGTTGAATTTGGTCTAACTGTTAAGTTATAATTTCTTATACCATCTCCCCATCCTGAGGTATTGAATCTCCATAGTTGATCTAGTACATCCCATTCTATTGTACCATCAGTGTAATTAGGATCTTCGTAAATCGAAGAATCAGGAATTAAAGTCATAAATGCGAGATGAATAATGTTAAAAAAGGCATTACGGTAGTACCTTAAATAACTATAGAAACCATTTTCAAAATTTTTAATATAGTGTTGTTGCAAAGTTGGATTATCTTCTAACATAATTAAAGAAAACATTACATCCATGCTAAATGCTAATGCGTATGTTTGATAGACAGTATTCGCTTTATCTGACTTACCTAAACCATTCATAGACATCATTTTCGTAGCGGCATAGTGATATAATGAATCATATTTTTCTGGAAGAGCAGTAGCACCTATTCTGAGCAAGGTTATTTGCCATGGGCTACCTTCGAAGATTGGATTTAAATCTGAACCAACAGGCTCTCCTTCACCGCCTAAAACTAACCAGTTAGTTTTTCTAAATCCTTCGATCATTTGTTCAGTTAGTAATTTAATTCTTTCAACGCACCACCTACTATCTTCATTTGCTGTAGGATCAATAAACTTTAAAACACTAGCAAATCCAAGATAATAACCGGCAAGCTCATCTCTACTAGTATGTAGTCTAACTCTCCAATCACTATAAGGACCTGTTCCATTAAAATGTCTTGGATCTTCTTCAAATAACCAAGGATGGTAAATCCTGTTTTCCGGAGCAGACACAAATCTTGCTGGCATTCCAGGAAAGTCAGGTCCAATTCCCCCATTTGGAGCAGCTAACATATTGCTAAACCCAGTAACACATTTTTTTACCATTCTGGTAGCATTGGCAAGTTCAACAAGATCATTATTGTCAAAAGCATATTTGTGTCTAAAGCATTGCGAAGCTAAAGTATATCCTAAATGTAAAGCACCATTATCAGTCATGTGCCATGTATCTACTTCGCTATAAGTATCATTAGTAAAAGTAACATCAATACTAATGTTTGTCGGTATATGCCATTTTTCTAATAAATAATCATACCTGTGGGCCATTTCTTCTAAATAAGTTTGATTTCCAATAATTTGGGGTAAAGGAGTAAAGTAATCTGTATTTGGAGGGTCTAAATTCAAAGTAAAACTAGCTAAATCATCAATTATATATAATGCAAAACCAGCATAAATTCCAAATCCGATAAATGGAATTGCTATTAAGAAAGAGATCGCAATATTTTTTAGTATTAAGTTTTTTCTTGTTCTTATCCTCATTTAGTTCACTCTATAAAAGATTAACATTCTTTAAAGAATTGTGATATAATTTTGACTTCTAAGTATTTAAATCTTAAAGATGTAAGAGAAAAAAAATCGATTATCTATAATCGAGTTTTCAATCGAATTGAGATACATAGTCAGCAGAAATCTCCATTAGTAAGATAATATTATTTTTAATATCGTATAAAGATTGAATTATGTAATTTCCAATATCATTAGGTATATGACATTTCATTAAACATAATATGAAACATTTAACTAGACAAATGAAAAATTTTGCGTGCCTTAAAGATATTAACGCGCAATTTATATTTCCTTGCATAGTGAGTGAATAAGCATCTATTAAACATTCTTGAGCAAGACTTAATTTCTTATTTAAGATACAAGCTAATATACAGCATAAATTATTTCCTATATATTCTTTTAACGTTTCAATTTGTTGAATAACATAATTATAGCAATCTTCCAACGTTATAGATATTTCTTCAGTAATATATGAAATCTCTTCATCACCCAGCCATTCAAGATCATTATTAGTTGCATACACTTCCAAAGTATATACTCCTATTTTTAGTGGAATTACTTCTTTGCTAATATAACAACTGTTTCCTTCTTGAAGGATAACTCCAGTCGCTAATATATTCCCATCTTGGTCATTTAATGAAAAATTGCCACTAGCTATACTATCCGTAATACCGTCATCATCACTAATTGAGATATTCCATCCAGACTCATCTTCACTAATAATTATTTGAGGAGGAGTAATATCATCGTCATAGACCTCAAAATTAGATTCAACTATAGTAATTAATTTATCTCCTTCACGATCTATATCCGCATCAACTGCTATTGCGAAAAGATTATACGATCCGGGAAATCTAGGATTTGGAATAACTATTTGATCATTCTCATTAAAGTAATATTCATTTTCCATGAATTCGATGTATAATTCTGAAATCCCCGATTGATCCTCAGCAATAAGATCGAATATAATATTATCATAATTATCATAAATTGGAGAATTTAAGATAGAGATCTCTGAAATTTTTGGCGGAACTATATCATCGTCAATGATTTTTAAATCACTTTGCTTAAAATTTTGAGTCCAATACCATGAGATATAAAAAGTTCGATAATAATAATAAGAATGCCATCCATCTGCTTCAAAAATGTCTTGTTGATATAATATTTTTACATGAAAGTAAATATTATTGTCTACATAGCCGGGAAATACTTGTCTAGCTGTGAAATCTTTTTCTGATTGGGTAAACTGCTCGAAATTTTCTAAAATCATTGTATAAACTTCTCCCATAAAATTCTCGTCAGGATTAAGTTCTTGTGGGGTGGGTTGACTGCCAGGAAGGAAATGTTTACTAGCACTTCCATCTTGGAAATTCTCACTATTAGTTAAAGATGTATCTAGAGTATCAAAATCTAGATAAGCATAAACTCTAAGGACCCATTCATTAATGGTATTATCATCTATTCTAAAATCAATCTCAAATAATTCATCATCAAAACTTTTAAGATCAATTCCCTCTATTGGATGATTATTAGGTCCAAGATATCTTATATAAGGAGTATTTAGGGTAAGTTTAAGCAATTGAATCTTTTCCTCTCGAGAATAAATTCTGTTTGACCATCGATAATATATATTTATTTGCTCATTTAAGTTAGATATTGTCTCTGGGTTCAGATTATTAACTAAATCTGGTTCTATATTATTATGAATTAATAAAAAATTCTTCCAATCGTCAAAATCATAATATTGGTATGGATGTTTTATCTGATTGCTGCTAACTGAAAAAATTTGGATTATTCCAATTATTGACGGAAAAAATATAAAGAGAAATATTACTATTAATCCATTAATATTTTTTCGTGTCAAATGAAGTAAACCTCAAGATTTTCTTTTTTTCCTTAATCAAAAATATTAGATTTTTAACTATAAATTATTTATTATTTTCACATATTTTTCAAAAATTTTTTTAATAAGTTTGTCTAATAATGATTAAATAATAATGAAAAAGATGTGTGATTATCAAAAAAATGAAGAAGATAAATTTTGTAAGATTTTTAGCTATTATATTACTGCTAGGTTCTCTGATATCTGTTTTCATGCTTCTAATAGATAATAATATTAGAAATTCAATAATAATAGGCAATGTTTCAAGTGAAGTTAAAACTAGTGGTATACACCTCCCTATCGTTATAGATGGTAATGCCGATTTTATTCCTACTAATGGTGTTAGCCCAGGAGGAAATGGTACATATGAAAATCCATATATAATAGAAGATTTAATTATTGATACAGCTGGGGCTGATGATTGTATTCTTATTAACAATACCAATGTTTATTTTAAAATAAAAAACTGCACACTAGTAAATTCTGGTGTTTCAATAGATAAAACTACCATCAAGCTAAATAATGTAACAAATGGTTTAATCTGGAATAATACCATTAGTTTGGCAGGCATTTTTATACTTGATTCTCATAATAATTCTATTTCAAATAATATTATTCATAATAACTCAAGTATATTCTTAAATTTATCTAATAATAATACTATCGCGAATAACACCATAACAGAAAGTAAGGATATTCATTTGTTATTTTCCAATAATAACAAAATCTTAAATAATTACATTCAAAATAATACAATTGGTATAAAGTTACAATTTTCACTTAATAACACGATTCAAGCAAATGAAATTTATGATTGCGAAGAATATGGAATAGCTATATGGTCAGCAAGTAATTTTACCAGAGTAATTCAAAATTATATCTATAATAATGGTATAGATGAGATTGATAAAGATGCAGATTCCCTAAATTGTTTATTAGAAGGCAATATTTTTGCTTATCGTGAAGATGGTGATGGAGAGCCTCCCAAACCAGAACCTGAATTATTTTTACTTTATTTAATAATTTTAATTATATCAATAACAGCGGTTACAGCTGCGTCGGTGTTCTTATATCGTAGATATCTAAGAAAAAAAGAACATAAACACCCAGAGCCTGGTGAACAAGAATCATATGAACCAGTAGAATCCCCTTATCATGTTGACCTTCCAGAGCCTCCTGATTTGGATCAAGATGATTTAGATTTTGAATCCAGTTAGCCAACTTGTGTCAATTTTTAACTTTTCATATATCTTTTTATTTCCTAAATCAGCTCTGAATTGACTCTTTTCCATTTTCAAAATTCGAACTTTCCAATTTCTTTCATTAATGCCTATTGAAATCGCTTCAGGTAACTCAATTTCATTTCTGTTAGAAGGTTCTACCTTCTTTAATATTTCAAAAACTTCAGTTGACAAGATAAAAATCCCACAATTATTGAGTTTCGATTCTGATTTTCCTTTAGGAGGTTTTTCAACAATTTTCAAGCAATAAAAACCATCACTATAGATAGCGGCACCTAAGTGAGGATCGTCTGAATAATTTGTAACTAATATAAAATCTTGTTTCTCTTTTAAAAATAGATTATATGTATCTTTGTATAATTGAAAAGGTACTAAAACGTCACCCCAAGTTAAAAAAAAATGTTTTTCGTTGATCATGTCTTCACATAATAGTAAAGCTCCGCCAGTTCCATTCAAAATCTTTTGTTCAACATATTTAATTTTAATACTCCACTTTTCACCATCTTTAAAATAGTCAATAATCTGTTCTTTGCGATATCCCACAACTATTAAGAATTCAGTAAAACCAGTATTTTTTAGACCACTTATGATATACTCTAATGAGGGCTTTCCATGGAGAGGCAACATTGTTTTTTGGTAAACATCCGTGTAAGGATGTAAACGTTTACCAAATCCTGCACATAAAATAATCGCTTTCAATAAAATTTCACTCCCTTGCTAGTTTTAATGATATATGCCTCTCCACCTGAGTCTTCAATTATTTGTTTAACGAGTTGCTCGTTTCCTGGAAAAAGAATAAACATTGTTCCACCGAATCCAGAACCATTAATCTTTCCTCCAAATGCTCCTGATCTCAGACAATTGAAAATCATTTTATCAATTTTTTTTGTTGAAACTTGAATATTTTCTTTTAATTGAAAATGATGTAAGTTCAATAGTTTTCCTAATTTTTGATAGAAATTTAAAATTAAATTGGAATCAGATTTCCTTAATAAATTCTCTTTGTTATTATCTATCAATAACTTTGCTTCAATTGTAATGTCACGATTTATAATATTCCCAATGATTTTTAGTTGATGTTCTTTCTTAAGATTTGATAAAAAGGGATCCAATTCATTTAAAGTCGTTGTATATGGATTAAAATCTGGCATAATATTTGATAACTCATTAAATGCAGATTTTGCAAGATTTTTCACTCTAATTAAATCATCTACCGTAGCTTTGTTTTCTAATGAATTTCCTAATATGAATCCATCCAAATTTAAGTTGTAATTAATTAGATTCGGTTTAGGTAAAAAAGGGTTTAGAAAGATTAAATCTCCATAAACAGAACAGAAATGGTCCATTATTCCTCCACCCTCCTTAAACTCTTTCACTTCAGTATTATAACCTTCAATTGCTAGTTGGTATAAATTCAATTTATTCCCACTAATTATATTCAAAAAAAAAAGCCATGCAATTACTAAAGCAGAAGAACTCGCAACACCTGAATTTATAGGAATATCTCCTGTGATTTCAATCCTATACCCTTTATCAAGCCGAATTCCATTTCTAATAAAAATATTATATCCACTTCTAAGATAATCTCTTTTAGCAAAATATTCAACTTCTTTGTTATGTAAGGGAATTTCTATATTTTCTTTTATATCTGGAAGGTTGATAATAAATTTTGATTGTGAGGTTTTTACAGCTTTAAGATAGATGTATTTAGATATAGACATCGCAATAATTGGATAACCTAAATAATCTTGATGCTCGCCAAATAAACAAATTCTTCCTGGAGATTTTATTCGAATCATATTAGGATTTTGTTGCTAATCTGGATAGTTTTTTTGATTTTCATTTTGTAATTTTAGAATGAAATTACATCTCCTTTAAAGGATGATATAATATTACGATATTACATTTTTTTTTCTTTTTGTGAACTTAGATTTTATTGTTATATTTATTAAGGATTTTTCTTTAAGTTTTTAAATTTATCTAGATAAATTATATGAGTATATTAGTAAGAGACAATTAAACGATGATTCATGATTTCTTGATTATAAAAGATGGACTTCCTTTATTTGTTAAAAACTACACTACTTCAGATAAAGCTTTCACTCAAGGAGATAACTTGATTATGGTCTCCGGTTTTTTTTCAGCACTAAATTCTTTTTCTGATTCTTTTGATGATTTGGGAACGATAAGTGAATTAAAACTATCCAATAATGAGCTAAAACTTTCCTTTTTAAAAGATAAAAGTATCCCAAATCTAATTTATCTAGCTACATATGATGAAAATTCTAATGCTGTGAATGTTCAAAGAGCGTTAAGAAAAATCTCTCGTTCCTTTTTGATGAAATTTAATATAAATCAGATTTTGAATTGGAATGGAAGAAAAAATACGTTTAATTCTTTTGAAGGTATATTGAATCAATATATTGAAGAAGAAAAAGAAGAAAAAGAAAGTGAATTTAAGGAACGAGTCGTAAGTTTAATAAAAACTGTAGAAGACAAACTTAATGAAGAATCAAGTTTATTAGCTTTGAAAAGCGAAATAAAGAAAAATGATAACTTACCAGATTATTGTTACCAAATTCCACGGTTTACAAGTTCTATGAAAGTAAATCCAAAACATTATCTTACGGGAGATAGTTCATTTAATGTTTTCCATCAAATTAATGGAAAGAAAACAATTGAAGAAATTACAAGAAATTTGAATTTAGAGCATGAACAGGTATATAATATATGTAAAAACCTTATAAAATTAGGATTTATTAAATTATCTTGACTTTATTTATGCTTTCTTTTTTGGTGTCTTTTCTTTCTCTTACGTTCTCTCTC
This sequence comes from Candidatus Hodarchaeota archaeon, assembly GCA_048887165.1. Classification (GTDB taxonomy): domain Archaea; phylum Asgardarchaeota; class Lokiarchaeia; order Sigyniarchaeales; family SOKP01; genus SOKP01. The sequence goes on from JBHLJZ010000045.1 coordinate 18,615, forward strand.
TTTAATTTCCTCCTCTAGTTGCTTTAAGGCTAATGAATTTCCACAATCTAGTTTAAAAGAGCCAGAAATTTTACTTTCTTCTCTTTCTCCACTCCTACTTATCTTTTCAAAAGAAAGGTTAACTTGGTTCTTTTGATTCAATGCAAGTTTAATTAAATTCACTAATCCTAAATGTTTAGAGGGAGAAACATTAAATTTTATTATATTTGTTTTGTTATTTTGTGTTTCAGTTGTAAGAACTAACTTTAATTTCAATTTGTATCACCAAATTAAGATTTGCTTTCAAATTTAAATGTCCCTGATACATTAATATCTACTTTCTCTCCGTTTTCATTGATTTTTTCTAATGAAATAATTACGGGAGTTCCTTGTTTTAGGGCAAGATTAACAAAGTTAATAAAACCAATATGCTTTGAAGGCGCTAAGTTAAATTTAATAGATAGATCTTTTTTCTTTTTAGTCTTTGTCTTTAAAATTAATCGTAATTTCAATTAAATCCACTATTCTTGTATCTATATTGAGAACTTATTAACTATCTAAAATTATAAAATTAAAAATTATATTATTGATATAATTTAATATTATATAAAAATAAAAAGAATTTCAAGTTTTTATTATGTCTTCTAATCTTTTTCCTTATAAATTCGGAAAAGGACAATGGTATAAAACAGATAATATTAGTGAAAATGAAATCGCCGTCATTGTTGATACTAGTAGGAATACAATTTGGTTTTTTGAAGGATCAAAAAGCACTTCAAGAGATCGTAGTAATGCTCGTGAATTATTAGGAGAATTAAGGAATAATTACATGCGGTATGAATTTAAAAAGATATCAGATTTATCTCCTTTTGAAATTTTAGAAGAATTGGAGAGACTTAAAGAAATGAGCTATATTAAAGGATTTTTGGGCGTTCGCTATGATTTAAATAAATTTTCAAGATTATATTTTTATCTGAATTATTTAGGTACTTTTTTACTTATTATTAACTTAGTTTTTCTTGCAGAAATTTTATTATCCTCGGGTACTATCCTATATGATTCGTATCTACACTATTCAATAGTATCAAATACTTTTATTTTTAGTATTAACCTTGTTTCAATTCTTATGCTTGCTTCTTTTCTTACTTTCTTAATTTCTGCTTTAATGGGGTTAATTTTAAAGAAATTCAATTCATTCTTGTATAGTTTTATCGCTTTCATGTTCGTTTTTATCGCCTTCTTTATACTTAGAATTTGGGATATTATCATTTACTATGAACAAGTTGATCATATAATATATATACGAAAGGATCTCTTGATACTACTAATTTTTGATTTAGAATTACTTCAAATAATTGGTATGATCTTAGGCTTTTTTACGGGATTGATTGGGATAAATTTTAAAAAGGAAGTTAAATATTTGCAAGAGTTAAAAGAGTAAAAAGTAAAATGCCTTCCCGTTTTCGTTTACGGAATTTATTTCGACCCTTAATCATAATATTAGCGAAGGGCTTAAATAAAATAGGAATTAAACCAAATCAAGCTACTTTTCTAATGGTTTTGTTTTCCTTTTTAGGTTCTTGTCTACTAATTTTGTTTTCAAATCTTTTAGTTTTTTCGATATTTATTTTTTTAACGGGAATTTTTGATGGAGTAGATGGAGCTATAGCAAGATTAACTAAAAAAGAGACTACCTCTGGAGGTTTTCTAGATTCAGTTATGGATAGATTAAGTGAATTCATCATATTTTTTGGTCTTTTAATCTACTGCTGGGAAAAAACATTATTTAATTTTATAGATATGAAACTAATTATTTTATTTTCTCTTTTTTCATCAATTATGATAAGTTATTTAAGAGCTAGAGCAGAAGTTCTTTTTAAAGGAGATTTTGATATCGGATTAATGGCTCGTTCAGAAAGATTATTTTATTTGTTTATAACTTGCTTAATTTCTCATTTCTATGGATATCTAAATGAATTCCTATTTGTGTTTATGATTTTAGTAATTTTAACTGCTTTTATAAGATATTTTAAAATAATTAGATTAATAATGGAATTTGAGGCTAAGTAGTTAAGTCCTTTCTGTTTTTAACTACATCTATAATTAGTTTATCACCATCTTTAAGATTAAAATATTCTCTCAAATATGGTTTTGCTAAGACTTCAACAATATTTTTCTTATGATGAGTTCTTTTTATATCTAAAATAGCAGCTTTGCGACGATTATCTTTATTATCCATCCTAGAAATAAAAACATCATAACAATTTACAGGACCATATTCTCTATTTTGATCTTTAAATCCCTCAATAACGACAGGTATAATGTTATTTAATTGCTCTCTCAAAATAGAAATATCTGTATCACTTAATCTTAGATTTAAAGTCCCTTTAAATGGTTCAAAACCTAGTTTATTTTTAAATTGATCATAATAACCTTTAATGGATACATAATAACTGCCTTCATGCATTCCTTCTACAACTTCTCCAACAATTAGAATTGATTCTAATAAATCTTTCAATTTTTTATAAACTTTTAACATAATATTTGCTCCTTCTTTTGTAATAGTAATCATCTGTGTTTTTCCCACGTTCTCGCGTTTTATCCAGCCAATATCTTCTAGACTTTTAATTCTTCTACTACCAGTTTGTTGACTAAGACCTAAAAGTTCACCAAATTCAACCGTGCTAATGTTAATTTTATTTCGAGTTGTAGCTAATTGACAAAGGCGATAAAGAGCAAACCAATTAGCGTAATTTTCAGGTGTTATTTCTTTTTCATCAACCATACGATCTTCATTTTTTATTTTGTAGATATCGTTTAATAATCTCATCTTTTATTAATCTAGAGGAATGAAGTTCATATTTGTCATAATAGCCTTCTAATCTTCTAATTTCAATATGATTTAGCCCCTTTTTATGTAACCCTTCTTTCAATGTTTGTATATCATACATTTGATCTGGACCCAAAAGAATTATATCAGGTTCAATCTCTTCAACTGTTTTTAGTGTATCATTATCACTTCTTCCTAATCTAGCATCCTTTACATTTTTTATGCTTTTAATAACTTCTAATCTTTGTTTTTCTGGAACAATTGGGCGTTCTCCAGAATACTTTTCACGATTATTATCTGTAGCAACTATAACATAAACATCTCCGATTTTTGCTGCTTCGTTTACTAAAAAGATATGACCAGGATGTACTATATCGAAAGTTCCAGCAATCAAAACCTTCTTAACCATTTTAAATAAACTCTTTTTCTTTTTTATTTTAATCTATCTTATTAAATGAAAGACCAATAAAAACTGGGCCTCGAATGTCAACTTTTTTTTGTTTAGAATGAATATATTCTAAAACAATGTCATCTAGTTCTAGATTCACTTCAGAAGCACGATAACACATTTTAACTCTATGTTCATATTTGTCTATATTCTGTTCCAACATGATTTCGATATTATAAGCCATTTCAGAAGCTATACCTTCTAAATAAGATTTATTAGCAGATATTGCTCCATCTGGTACTTTATCACTTGGAACTCCTAAAACATTTCCATCATTAACCCAAATTTCATTTAGAGCTGCTGGTCCTAGCAACTTTACATTGTCATCTCTTTCCCATAGTAATACTTCAATTTTTTTACCTTTAAGATTTCCTTCCCATGCTTTTATTTCAATTGGAGAATCCAAATCTTTGTTCTTTATTGCAGCAGTAAGAATTGCTTTTTGAATTTCTAATCCTTTCTCTGTTAATGGAACATATTTATATCTAATTGAATTTGAGATTTCTTTATCTGAAAAAGAGACATCTTCATAATAATAAGGGTAAACTAATCTGCGAATATCTTCAACTTGGGATTTAATCATACAAATCCTTTCAATTCCAAAACCAACATTAAATACAGGGTAAGAAATATTATAATTAGCGAGGCTTACAGGACTATATAATCCCCCATCACCAATCTCGATCCAGTTCTTTGTAGTAGGATGATTAACATAAATTTCAAATTCAGTTTGAGGGGCATAATATTTTGAAGTTGCTTTTTTAATTTCTATTTTGCTATCAGCGAAACCAATTTCCTTAGAGATAAGTAAGGATATGTCTTGACAATCTTCTAATGAAATTTCTTCAGCCATAATCACAATAGAGAGTGTGTTTGAAACGTATAAGTGGGTAGAGTCTAATTTTTGCTCTCTTCTAAATTTCTGACCAATTGTAAAATATTGCAGAGGTAATTTTTTCTTTTTAACTAAGAATTCTAAGACTTTAAACCATAATGCGGTAGTATGGCTTCTAAGGGTAGATCTCGTAGGAATTGGTTTTAGCTGCTTCAATTCTGGAAAAATATTATCAATTATCGAAGAAGCTTGACTTTCATTAAGATTAAGCAATTTAATGAATGTTTCTATTAGATCATCGGCTTCAATATCTCCTCTCTTATAATCTCTAAATATTTGCTTCAGAACTTCAATATTTTTAAAATCTGGAACGATCTCTCGAATTCTTTCTACTTTTTCGTTAGAAACGCCAATATCTGGGCGAGGAAGTCCCGCTAAATAAAATAGTCTGTCAAGAATTAAGACTGCCTCTGGACCATATTGTTTATACACATCTTGTTCATCTACAAACATAGGAAGGACTAATTCTTCAAATCCCAAAGAAATCATTTTTTTCCTCGCATCAACTATGAAATCATTAATAAAATGAGATCCTCCCTTTTTTTCTAAAGAAAAATAAGTTCCCTTTAATTTTAGAAGATCAACTGTTTCCAGCCAAGCTTTTTCATAATTTACTTTACTTTCACGTTTTATTTTTTCAATATCGAATGGCATAATGGTTTTAATATAAATTTAGAGTTTTACTTAGATATATTACTATTTTTAATACATTTTTTAAGGTCATTCATTTGGAGAGATAATGAAATATCTCCTCTTGTTTTTTCTATTATATTTCTTGCTTGATCGGTTTTATGTCTCAAATCCTGGGTTAAACCAGAAGGATAATCTAATGAGAATAATTCAGTATATATTTCATCCATATCTTCCAAAATATAATTAAGATCATCGACTTTAGAATTTCTTATATTATCTAACGCATATCTTCTCAATTCTCCAATAACATCTGCTAAGCCTAAAACATAATTTAAAGGATGGATATTTAAATTAGCAGCTGTAGGAAGATCTTTTTTTGAGATAATTGAATAGAAACATACTGCTTCTGCATATTCTTGTTCAGGCGTTTTTAAATACTTGAAAAAAACTTCTGGGTTTCGATTTACTATATTCAATAATTTCTCATGGTGAGATTTTATCATATTAATTTTTTCTTGATAATGATCGAATTCTTTTCTATGTACATGTTTTATTGCTATACTACAATCTCTGACTATCATTCGAGAAATTCGTAAAATCTCTTCTCTATCTTGATCTAGGTCATCTAACTCCTTGGTCAATTCAGAGAAAATATTTTTAAGATTCATTGTAATAGATAAATATTTTAGTAATAATTAATTTGAATTTTAAATATATTTAATTATCAAAAGTAAGAAAAATATTTAGGATTTTTTGTTAGAAGTTGAATAGAAAATTATAATTATGGGATAATCATGAAAATTTTGTTAATTCATTCAGATGGCATAGAAGTTATAAAAAATAAGGAAGCTACGAGTAATCCACAACAATTTCAAGAAGATCTCATTAAATTGGAAGGACTAATCTTAGTAGCGTATGTTTCTGTAGAAGATCAAGATACCTACGATACCGATTTAATAGCTAAACAAGGAGCACAGGTAATAGAGGATGCAATATTACAAATAACAAATTTTCCAGAAAAAATCAGGGAAAAAAATGAGGAAATAAGAGAACATAATAAAAAGATAGAAACTGGGAAAATTAAAGGAAAACCAAGGAAATTTACTGAATTAGTAAAACAACGTGAATTATACCGTGTAGATAAAGTTCTTGTTTACCCTTGGGCTCATTTAAGTAAATTTCTAAGTAATGAAATTGCAGCAATGGAAGTATGTCCGAAAATAGCTAAAAATTTAGAAGAAAAGGGAATAGAAGCAAAATTTTCTCCCTTTGGCTGGTATAAATCTTTCAAGATCAACTGTATAGGCCATGAAGTAGCTGAAATGTATAGGGATGTTAAATTGGCTATTCAACCAGAAGAAATCGTAATGAATTCAAAATTTAAATTAATCACACCATCTGGAAAAGAAATAGATCTAAATTTTGATGAAGATAAAAAGATCGTACCTTTCAAAGATATCGAAGATAAAGAGTTTTATTCATTCCTCACCTCAGAATTAGGTTCTAGGAGAGTTGATAAAGGTCTTGAGCCTGCACACATAAAAGTGATGAAGGAATTTGAATTAGTTGATTTTGATCCTAATACTGACGCAGGTAATCTGAGATGGTATACAAAAGGTGTGATTATGAAAAATTTGATTAAAAATTTCATAGAAGAGAGAATAATTGATTATGGAGCGATACTTATTGATACCCCCATAATGTATTCAGTCAAGAAAAAGAAATTGACTGCTCAAACAGCTCGTTTTCCCGCTAGAAGCTATTGGTTAGAGTCTGGAAACGATCGATATCTCTTAAGGTATGCATCAGACTTCCTTTTATTTGATTTATTCAGTACAATGAATTTAAAACCCCAGTATTTCCCTTTAAGAGTATACGAGTGGGAACAATATGATTTTAGGAGAGAACAAGAAGGAGAGTTATCAGGTTTAAGGAGATTAAGGGGATTTATTATGCCAGACTTACATTCTTTATGTAAAGACATAGATTCTGCTGCAGATGAATTTAAAAAACAATATTTTTTAATAAAAAATCTATTAGAAGAGCTTGGTATAAAAACATATGTTATCTTCAGAGCAACAAAGGAATTTTATAGACAAAATAAAAAATGGATAATAGATTTAATAAAAACTGAAAAATTTCCCGCAATATTAGAGTTATGGGAAGATAGATATTATTATTATGTATTAAAATTTGAGAGAAACGTTCTTTCTGCTGAAGGGAAAAGTGCTACATTATCTACTAATCAAATAGACGTGGAAAGTTCATTGGAATATATGGTTGATAATGAGGGAAAAAAGCGTGAAAAATATAATATTCATTTTACAGATTCAGATGGAACTGTTAAATATCCAATAATCCTTCATAATTCACCAACAGGGGGATTAGAGAGAGTTTTGTGGGGATTAATTGAAATTGCAATTAGAGAAAAGCATCGCTTAGTTCCAGGATTTAAAACTTGGTTATCGCCAATACAAGTAAGAATAATCACTGTGAGTGATGATCAAAATGCCTACGCGGAAAAAGTTTTGGATATTATAAATAAGGAAGGTTTCAGATGCGATTTTGACGATCGAGAAGAAACTGTTGGCAAAAAGATTAGACAAGCAGAAGTAGAATGGATGCCATATACAATTATTATAGGAAAGAAAGAACATGAAAAGCAAGAAGTATCTATCAGAAAAAGACTAATTGGGAGACCATTTGGTCCAAAGAAAGCAACTTCTGAACAAATAAACAATGTAAAAGTAAGTCGATTACTTGAAATGCTTGAAGAAGAAACAAGAAATTTTCCTAAATATAAATTACCGATTCCTTTTAGACGATTTTCAACAAGAGTTTCCTTTAGACAATAAATCAGGGTATAAGAAAATGAAAATAAAATGTGTCATTTTTGATTTAGGAGATGTAATTATTGATTTAGATTTTAGCAGGTTTTTCAATGAAGTAATAACACCCTCACCATTAAATAAACCAAAAACTCCAATTATGTTAGAATTTTTTCGACAATCAGATACCTATCATCAAGGAAAAATCACAGATGAAGAGTTTTATCAGCAAGCATGTGAAATTCTTCAAATTTGTATGCTTGGTCAAAAAGAATTTTTTAACGCGTTTAATAGTATAATTTCTGATTTGAATTTGGAAATGGTAGAGATTGTAAGAAAAATTCGACAATTGAATAAATTAAAAATGATGTGCATATCAAATATCAACTCTAGTCATTGGAATTATTTAAAAAAGCAAAGATGGGATATTTGGGAACTTTTTGACGAATTTATTTTGTCTCATGAAATTCAAATGACTAAACCAGATCCGAATATATTTAAATATGCAATTAAAAAAGCTGGTTGTAAAGCTAGAGAAATTTTATTTATAGATGACGGCATGAATAATGTACGTGCTGCAAAAGAATTAGGAATAAACGCTATAAGATATATTGATTTACAAAACTTAATAGATGAATTAAAAGTCTTTAAAATAAGGTTAAATTAGAAAAGTTTAGTGAGCTCTAAATATTAAAAATTTATTCCATTGTGCTATCTAAACAAGCTTTTGCTATTTTTTCAAAAGCAATTTCAACGTTTTCACCTGTTTTTGCAGAAGTTTCTAAGTAATCACAGTTTAATCTTCTTGCTAAATCATCAGCTTCTTCATTTTCAACCTGACGATCTAAATCTATTTTATTTCCAAGAATTATCATTGGAATAGATTTTTTAACAGATTTTTTGATACTACTTACCCATCCAGGTAACTTTAACAGTGATTGTGGACTTGTGACGTCAAATACCCCTAAAGCACCATTACTTCCTTTAAAATAAATCGTACGAAGTTTCTGAAAAGCTTCTTGACCACCAATATCCCAAAGCAGCAATCTAACATTTTTATTTTCAATTTCAACGTCTTTAATTAAGAAATTTGACCCAATTGTTTGCTTTAAATCAGGATTGAAATAATCCTTAATATACCTAATAAGTAATGAAGTTTTTCCTACTCCCCCTGCACCAAAGAGTGTTATCTTGAATTTATAAGATTCCTTTTGAGAAATTAAAAAGACCTCTTGAGTTTAATTTTAAGTTGAAACTCTCGCTTTATATATTGAATATTATCTTACAGATATTTATATCTTTAGAATTGAAATAAATAACAACGTTATGAAATTTCAAGTCTTCTCTTAATCATGAGGAAATTTATTTCTGATCTTTCTCTTTTTGCTCTCCTTTAATTTTATGAATTGTCTCTTTTATTTCTTCTTCGATAATGTGTATTTCCTTTTTTACTGTTTTTCCTGTTTTCTGTCCTATTCTTCCTATTTGTACTATTATCCATTCTGGAGAACCTACGCCATTGAAAAATTCATTCCAAACATACATTAGAAAACCCATAAACCCTGTGTAACCTAAAAAGATTAATACAAGAAATATAATGTTAAGTTGGTTTAAAAATAGAGTAATAAAAGCATAATGGACCAAAAACAAACTTAATGAAACTTTTCCATAATAAATTAACATTGAGAAGAAATTGT
>JBHLJZ010000046.1:0-27873 GCA_048887165.1 Candidatus Hodarchaeota archaeon
TGCAAGTAATTCAGTTAAATAGAGAATAGGAATATTAAATTCTTTTCCTAATTGGGTGCCAGCTTTTTTTTGATTTGTATCCATTTGTTGGAAGCAAGCAGGGCAAATAACGACAAAAACCTCAGCACCAGCATTTAAAGCGCTTGTAAACTTATTTGCGAGTACTTGCATAGAAGGCTCTTCTTCAGTATTTCCAACACCCGATCCACAACATAGCATTTCTTCTCCATAATCAACAGGTATAGCACCACTTGCTGCAACTAGATCCCTCAATTTTACTGGTTCCATTGGGTCATCTGTCTGCATTATCTCAGATGGACGGTTATAATGACAACCAGTATGACAAGCAACCTTTAAACTAGAAAAATCTTTCTTTACATGTTCTCTTATCTTATCTGGGCCAAATTCGTGTAAAACTTCTACAAAGTGTTTTACATTGATACTTCCTTTATATTCTCTTTTTACATTCTTTAAGATATCATTTATATTTGTTCTCAAATGATCATCATGTTTCAGTTCATGATTTACTGCTTTTAATGTTTGAAAACATCCATTGCATAAAGAAACTATGTCTTTACCTTCTTGTTCTGCGATTGTTAAGTTCCTCGCACCCATAGCGAGCCAACTTGTATGATCGACTGAATTAAATCCAACAGGATCTGGACAACATGCAAAAGGGGCTTCAGAAGTCTTTATCCCAAGCGTCTCGAATACTTTTCTTGCACTGGCTTCAATGAATGGAATTCTATTACCGATTGTACAGCCCTGAAACATTTTATACTCTTCGATTTTAGCCATGTTAAGAACGCTCTTTTTAATTATTATATTAATTTATATTTGAAAATATTAAATTTCTTAAAAATATTCTCTCTTCTAATCTAGAGAAATGATGATAAAATCAAAAAAAATCTGTTATTAAAAAATATATTTTATACCCTCTTCTGGTAAAATGATTTTGCTTGATAATCCAAATTCTTCGAAAGTCTCTGGATGTTCTGTGTGTATTGGAATAACATTATCTGCATCTACTTTTTGTAGTAGTTCTATGAGATCATCAACATTACAATGTCCTGAAGAATGTATTGTTTCTGTTTTTAAAATTCCAAATCTTTCTAACCAAGAATTTAACCTTTCATCTTGCATCGCCATCTCTTCATTGAAAGGATCAGTGGTAGAATTTAAAAACAACACAGTTTCTGGTTTTTGGTCTAAATCAATTAATTCTCCTAGCATGAAATAATCAAGATACACCAAATATCTTTCTGGGACTTTTATTATATCATAACAGTTTAAAAATTTCTTATCTTTAAATATTTTTTTGTGGTATCCAATATAATCAGCAGAATTAAACTGTCCCCATCCTTTTCTTTGTAGATATACCACAAAATATTCATCATTCTCTTCTGGAAATTCATAGGCACGGTTAAAAATCTTAATTTGGTCTTCATTTATATCATCAAAATTTTTCCTAAAACTATTAATCATCATAAAAATTTTAGGGTGCACAGCAAAAATTCGATTCGATTCTTTAGCTAATTTATAATATAATAAAATTCTATCGAGGTTTCTTGAAGGAAAATTTACTAATATTAAACCAGAATGATTTCTAATAATCTCTTGGGAGCGAATTAGTACTTCCTCTTCTGATTGATCATCATCTTTATAGGATCCGTCTTTAAATTCTGGAATGGATGAAACTCTGGTACCTTCTGTTATAATCGCTTTAGGATTAGAATTTCTTGCCTTTTGTATAAAATGATCAACCCATTCACTATGAAAACCATGTTTTCTAAAATCTCCTGTATAGATAATACTTTCACCATTTTTCTCAATTATATAAGAACATGCTCCAGGAATTGAATGATCAGTTTGGTATTGGGTTATAACTATTTCACCTTCAATAGATTGAAAGTAATAGGGTTTCTCATTTTCCATCGTAATGATGTTTCTCTGTGTCTCTTTTTTTTTATAATCATTCTTATTAGCACGTTTATACTCTACTTTTCCGTTTTTACTTTGAGTTTTCTTAGGAACAATTTTAAAAAATTCATAAAATTTTAAAACTTCGGGTAAGAGCGAATCTGTTGTGGTTTCTACAAGATAATCTATAATTGCTTGCGAAATCCAATTCATATAAATTGGAGTATTTTTTTTAAGAAAACCTATGAATTTGTAATGATCCATATGGGCATGAGTTAAAAAACAAGCATCGACAATATTCTGATCAGAGGGAGTTATTCTATAAGGGTCTTTCCTCAATTTTTCTTTAAATGGTATAATTAAATCATTTCTGTAAAAATGATTCAGTGGCGGAATTAAATTCAGATAAAGATAATCTATTATTCCATTAAATTTACGTGGACTTAGAAATTCGGAAAAATATTGTCTACTTTCTTTAAATGACAGTCCAAAATCAAATAAAAATTTTTTTTTACCAACATTAATAAAAACCTTGTTTCCCCCAATTTCTTTAACTCCACCCAAAATTTCAATTTCCATGATAAATTATACCATTTTGAAGCTAAATTAAATAAAATAAAAAATAAGGAAATCAATCGAAATCTTTACCGCATTCGCTACAAAAGTTCGCATGAATTGGTAATATGGTTCCGCAATTTGGACAATATTTATTTTTCAAGTTGTCAAGCATATCAGGAGCTCTTTCTTCAATAATTGGTACCGCTACTTCTTCTGTTGGAACTTCTGGTTTCTTTAAACCGATTCTTCCAATTATAGCAATAACAGTTCCTGCAAAGGCTAAACCAGAATTAAAAGTAAATAGATTGTACACCTGATCTAATACTAGTTGTATACTAGGATCTAAACTAATATTTGCATATCCAATTATCCATACAAGGATATAAGTAACCAATCCAAGTAATCCAAAACTAGTTGCGATGCCTATAATAAATCTACCCAGCCAATACTGTTTCAATATTACTAAAAGAACCCCTACTAAAACAGAGTAACCGCCTCCTATCGCAATATACCTCAAGATAGTAAATATTGCTCCAATTAAAGGTTCCCATTCCGTTGCTACATATAACTTTATTTGATTAAGAATTAAAGCATATAACCCTGCACTTCCGGTTGCAGAGCCGATGATCATAAGGATCCCACCGATTATTGTTAAAAATATCCCTTTTTTATTTTCCATTTTCTGGACCTCTAAAATTTTTCCTAAGAATCTGATAATACTAATAACTTTTCAATTATATAAAGATATATATTAAGCAAATAGACTTCTGGTAATAACGCAGAAAGTATGAAAACTTTAAATTTTAATTTTTGAGGGGTGTGTATAAATATTCATCTTATTTCCTCTTACAAATCCAATTAATGTAATTCCATATGCGAAAGCTAATCTAATTCCTGATTCTATTGCAGCTGATAAAGAAGCTAGAATGGGGATTTCTGCTCTTACAGCTTTCAAAACAGAGTCTCCAGTTAATCTTCCAGTTGTAGTTAATAATTTGTTATTTAGATTTTCTTTTTTAATAAGTAAATCACCAATTACCTTATCAATTGCGTTATGCCTTCCAATATCCTCTTTAACACTTAGAATTTTTCCATTGAGATCAAAAATGGCAGCACCATGACATCCACCTGTTTCTCTAAATAGCATTGTATGTTTCTGCATTTCAATTATAGATGAAAAAATAATATTAGATGAAATTTTAACACTCTTTTCATTCAAATTAGTTTTTTTTGACTCTTCAATTAGTTTTTTAATAGTCTCTCTCCAAGGAGAAGGAATACCACAAGTTGTATCAATTACCCGACTAACTGGGTTTAAGTTAAGGATATCTAAATTAACATCTAATGATTCTCTTAAATCAATAAAGATCTTACTTTCTAAATCATCAATCTTAATATTGTTTATATCATCTATAGAATTAATAATCCCAATTGAATAAATGAACCCAATAGCTAATTCTCTTAAATCAGCTGGTAAACAGACGATATTCACTATTGATTTTGAATTAACTATGATATCAATAGCACTTTCAATAAGAACAACATCAAATTCATCAGACTTTTGATTTTTTTTAACACGTGTAATATTTACTTTCCTTTTATACAACTTAAAACACTAGTCGAAAATAACTGAATCTACCTTAATAATAATTGAATATATTAAATAAAGAATTTATTTTTCTAATTTATAAAATAATTTGAAAAATGTAAATAATGAAATTTACTTAATTTAGGCAGCTACATATAATCTTCCATTTGCTCCTAATTTAACTTTTCCCGTATTCTTATCTGTAACTGAATGATTCTTTTTAACTGAATGATCCCCACTATATTCTATGAATTTACCTGTTATTTTGTCTCCATTTGGAAGTTCGATTTCTTTTACTTCACCGATTTTCTTAAAAGAGGGTAATATTCTAGAAACTTTTCCTTTTACTACAATCGTACCTTGAACTTGATCAGCCCCCGCACATCGATCAACATCCCCTTCTACGATTATTGTTGCACCATGATTATGAATGCCCAAGAAAGAACCAGCACTTCCGCACATTAGTATAGGAAATCTTTTAGCAGCAATAGATCCATTTGCCCATGCCAAAGCTTCAATACCTATTTTCCCCCTTACAATTATTTTTCCTTTTTTCATACCCTGCCAATTTCCTCGATATGCGGCACCAACATAATGGCCTGCATCTCCAGTAATTTCTAATTCTCCTCCTTGAAGCATAGCACCTGCCCAATCATCAGCATTACCATTAACAATAATTTTTCCGCCTTTCATCTGGCTTCCAACATGCATTCCCACATTACCATTAATAATGATATGTCCAGCTGTCATGTTTTCTCCAATACGCTTAACATTAGATAAATCTCCATCAATAATAATGGTTGTATCGTCAATTTTTCCTGATTTACCAGAAATTTCAAAGAAGCTTCCTAAAGAAACAACTTCTTTCCCATAATACAATTCTAATTTCTTAATTTCAGCAAGAGTTTTACCTGCAAAATTATTTGGAGAAATAATATCTGCCTCTAATGGAAAATCTAGTTTCTTTTTTAATTTTAATTTAATCTCTGCCAGAATCTATTCACCTTTTTTTTCCTTTACCTTTTCAATTAATCTTTCTAAGATTTCTCTATCAGATAAAGCTTCTGCTGGTGCATCTTTAACTTTTCTCAATCGTATTGGAACCTTGTCCATACGATAAGCAGTTCCTTCACATTCGATACCAGCAAAAGCAGCAGGTAAAACGATATCAGCAAACGCAGAAGTAGGGGTTTCATGCGGATCTATTGAAATTAAAGGATGCTTAAACATATTCTTTACAGATGCTGCAGGAAAATTGCTAGCTGGATCAGATGCAACAATAAGCGATGCATCAACTTCATCCCTCATTAAAAGATCAACTGATGAAAACTCTCCTGGATTATAACGTGGATAACCTCTTGAAAAATCAATAGAATATGCATACCCAGTATTCCAAGTGAATACTTGATTCGCACCAGTAACATTGTAATGGCCTCGCATAGGAGTCAGTAAAAATTTAGTGTGATCATTTAATTCTCTTACAAGACATATTGCTGCATCAATATTTCTATGATGCGCTAGAGTTTGAGTTAAACCCATGCCAAAAAAGATAACTCCAAAATTACAAGATTTCAAAATTTCAACTAACTTTTTGATATCTTCCATTTGAACTCCTGAAATCTCTTCTCCATCTAATTCTACTCCTCTTACCATAGCTCTAATTGCATTTAATAATTCATATTCCTCATTAGGGTTAACTTTTATGTATAAATCTGCAATTTGGGCAGTATGAGTATTTCTGGGATCAACAACTACTATAAATCTATCATTCCTTCCATCTCTTCTGAAATATCCTCTAACAAAATCGCTATACCTCCCAAGATGGCGAGGATGAGCATGAACAGGATTACAACCCCAGAAAATTACAAGATCCGCTCGGTTTTTGTATTCTCCTAACGTAGACAATGGTGCTCCTACATCTTGAATTGCTAACATGCTTGGGCCATGACATACGGAAGCGGTGTTGTCTAAAATAGCGCCTAGAATTTCTGCTAACTCAACACCTTTACTTTGGGCTTCACATTCTGTAGATGAGAAACCATAAAGTAATGGTCGCTTGGCTTGTATTAAAATCTCAGCAGCCTTATCTATAGCT
The DNA here is from genome assembly GCA_048887165.1 of Candidatus Hodarchaeota archaeon. Taxonomy (GTDB): domain Archaea; phylum Asgardarchaeota; class Lokiarchaeia; order Sigyniarchaeales; family SOKP01; genus SOKP01. Next base: position 6,162 of record JBHLJZ010000046.1, read on the forward strand.
TCTTCCCAACTAACTTCTTTATATACTCCATTTTCTTTAATTCTAGGTTTTAAGTATCTATGTTCACTTGGATTTGACGAAAAGAACTTTTTAGTTCCTATCTGACACCCATTTCTAACTTCTATAACTTTATTTTCTTTTAAATTAATATCTACTTCGAGGTCGTCACATAAAGTTACGATTAAACGATGAATTATCATTTAAATTCCGCAAAATGGACAGACCACGTCGTAGATTGTCTTTATTTTTTTTTCTACCATACTTTATGCCTCTTTTAATAGTCTAATTAAATCTAATGCATCCATAACTTTTCCATTTTTTACAACTTCAACTTTCGCTTTCATCCCTTTATAAGTTGGAGTTCCACAAGATTGAGAATCAGGATTTACAACTTGATTATCCCATGGACCCATTGGTATAAAAATTATTCCTGGATGTGGTCCTTCTTCAGATATTGTTGAATATACCATAACTTCGCCAAAGTCAGTTGATACTTTCACTGGGGTACCCGCAAGACAATCAAGCTTTTTAAAATCATCTATGTCAAAAGCACAAATAGCAGCTGCTCTCACATTTTCTTTTGTTGTTTTTCCACCTTCTAAAGCAACACCTTGATTGATTGTGCGACCCGTTAACAAAATTAAATTACTTAAACTCATATTTCATGCTCCTTCTTTTTTAGTCCATCTTAATGTTTTTAGTCGTTCTAATAAGGGTGGCCAAAATAATTCACTATATTCTCCAGAAGTTTTAACCTCAGTAATTTCTAATTCTAAAGCACCAGTCGGACATGCATTATCACATGCTCCACAAGCAACACAAGTATCAGGATCAACGATTTCTACATTTTTAGACATTTCCCATCCATGTTCGGGACGCTTAGCAATCTCTATCGAACCTGAAGGACAAACTTCGGCGCAAGAACCACAACCTTTGGCACATTCTTCATCAATTACGTTTATCTTAGCAGTTGCATATTGCTTTGCTAATCTATCAGTTTTAAGCTTTTTTGTTTCAAATTCTAATTTTGGAATAACTTTTTGAGCAACAAGTGTGATATCTTCCAAATTTATTATTTCACCATCTTTCTTAAGTGTTAATGCACTAAAAGGACACATAACTACACAACTGCCACAAAAAACGCACTTATTAGGGTCATATAATTCTGGAATGATATCTTCAGTTGTAGGAAATCGTCTAGAATAGCCAACTGGTCCACGAGAAATAGCGTCTTTAGGACAAATTCTAGCACAAGTTCCGCATCCTACACACTTTTTTCTATCTAATATTAATTCTAAACTTTCAGTAAGGAACTGAACTTTAACATGTTCAGCTTCTTTTGTAATTGATCTTGAAATTTTTGGAAATGACATTTTTTTACACTTCCTCCACACATTCAATTCTAATTGCAATTTGTGGACACATTTTTACACATACTCCACACCCATCACAATTTATTTCTCTTTCTTCGTCAAATATTGGTATTGCGATACCATTTTTAACAAGGATTACAGCATTTTCTTTATTTAAATAGCTTTGTTTTCTTAATTGATTGAAATTTATTGGACAAGAAACTACGCATGCATTACAACCGGTACATGTGTTTCTGTTTATCTTTAATTTATATATTTGCATACTTTTTTGCCTCTTTTTCACCTGGATTTGATCCCAATTTATTAATTACTTGGATAATTTCTCCGGTTATTTCGGTCATTAGAATTCAATTATGTTAATATAAGTTTGATCTTTTTTCAGTCAATTAATATAATATCCAATTAATTTTTTAGAAAGTACTTTATTTTAAAAAATTTAGTATATGAATTATTAAGTCTACTAATTAAAAAACCAAATAAATCTATAAAATAAAGAACTTAAAATTATACTCTGTTAAGTTTAGAGAATCTATACCTTAGAACTTATAAGAAGAATTTTTAAATATCTATCCTTCCAATTTTCAATAATATAGAAAAATTCTAATTTTTGATGAAAATTTATTATGAAGAATGATGTTTTTACATTTTTAGTTGGAGGTAAAGCAGGAGAGGGAGTTAAAAAAGCCGGATCGGTTGCTGCTCATATTTTTTCAAATTTAGGACGTCATGTATTTCAAATGGATGATTATATGAGCTTAATTAGAGGTGGGCACAATTTTTCAGTGGTAAGCACTTCAGTAAGGTGGATAAGTAGCCATTATATGAAAGCGAATTTATTAGTGAATTTTGACAAACGAAGTTGTGAGACTCATATTAATGATGTTGCGAAAAATGGAATTATTGTTTATAATTCTGATGAACAGGAATATGTCGCAGGTATTGGAGTTCCTTTAAGTTCCGAGGCTGAAAAGTTTCCAATGAAAAAGTTGATGTATGGTGTGGGGGCAGTTGCAATTTTATCATCTGTAATAGGCTTCAAAAAAGAGGAAATGAATCAAATAATTAGACACGAATATCCGAGAGGTATTGAAAATAATATCGCATTTGCGGACCGAATTTATGATATTGTTAAACCGAATTGTGAAAATAAATTTCCCTTAGAAAGAGGAGATAAAGAACGTAAAATTATCACCGGTAATGAGGCTATAAGTCTTGGAGCACTTGCTGGGGGGTTAGATACCTACTATGGGTATCCAATGACTCCAGCATCATCTATACTACACTTTCTAGCACAACAGGCCCAAAATTTTGGTTTAGCAGTAGTCCATGCGGAAAGTGAAATAGCAGTAATTAACATGGCAATCGGATCATCTTTTACTGGTGCTAGATCAATGGTTGGTACAAGTGGAGGTGGATTTTCTCTTATGACAGAAGGTTTCTCTTTAGCAGGTATTACTGAAGCACCTGTGTTAATAGTCTTGTCTCAGAGACCAGGCCCTGCGACAGGAGTCCCTACTTATACGGAGCAAGCAGACCTTGCATTTGCATTAACCGCAGGTCACGGAGATTTCTTAAGAATAGTTGCTTCTCCTAGAACAATTAGAGAAGCATACTATCTCACAGCCGAAATGTTGGATTTAGTATGGAAATTTCAAACACCAGGAATATTACTAACTGAAAAACACTTTTCAGAGAGTAGTATGACAGTGGAAATTGAATTAGAAAAATCCAAATGGGCAGAACCAAAAATGTATAGAGATGGTGAATATAAACGATATTTAAATACTGATGATGGAATTTCTCCTATGTTATTTCCACCATCAAAAGAAATAATAAAATGGAATAGTTATGAACATGATGAATCTGGTATTACAACTGAAAATGCTGAAAAGATATCATTTATGCATGATAAAAGAAATAAGAAATTAAAAACTCTCATAGAATATTTAAAAGAACAAGATACCATTAAAGTAATTCGAGGAGAGAATCCCTTTAATGTATTTACCTATGGGTCAACTTATATGAGTGTTTTAGAAGCAATTCGATTTGGAAATTTAAATCCTACAATTGTGGCACCAATATACTTGAATCCATTACCAATCTGGGAATTAGAAGAGTTTAAGAATCAAGATAATATAGTTATTGAACAAAGTTCTACTGGACAGTTTACAAATCTTCTGAAAGAAAAAGCAGGATTGACGATTAGAGCAACAATCAAACAGTATGATGGCTGTCCTTTTGATCCTATAGATTTATCTTCAAAAATAAAGGAGGTGCTCTAAAAAAATGGAGGATCTTAAAACAAATGCAGAAATAACATGGTGCCCTGGTTGCGGTAATTTTGGTATCTTAACAGCAATAAGAAATGCTATTTCTTTATTAGTACAAAAAGATATTAAACGAGAGAACATCGTTATAACAGCTGGAATTGGATGCCATGCAAAAATTTTTGATTACCTTAATTTAAGTGGTATATATGGACTGCATGGCCGAAATTGTTCAAACTCAGAAGGAATTAAAATTGCAAATCCAGATTTGAATGTAATTAATTTTTCTGGAGATGCTAATGGATTAGCGGAAGGATTAGAGCATACATTGTTTGCAGCAAAAAGGAACCAAGATATTACATTTATATTACACAATAATAGTGTTTATGCCCTCACTTCGGGGCAATTCTCACCATTGGCTGAAAAAGGGTGGAAAGGTCCTTCCACTCCTAGAGGTAGCTACGAAGAACCTTTTAATCCAATATCTTTATTGATTGAGGCTGGTGCTACTTTTGTCGCTAGAGGATTTTCTGGAAATATTCAACATCTCACCGATCTTATAATACAAGGAGTAGAACATGAAGGCTTTTCTTTTATAGAAGTATTACAACCTGCTGTTCCATATCATAAATGGGAAGAATATAGAGAACATATTGAATATCTCGAAACCGAACCAAAGAGTTACATTGATGCAATAAAAATAGCCAAGGAGAAGCATAAATTTACTTTAGGAGTATTTTATCGAACACAACGTCCCATATATCATAAGGAGTTATTTGGAGATCATAATCCAGTTACTCAAAAAATATCAAGAGAAATAAGATTAGACAAAATCAAAAAGTTTCTCTCTGATAAATAGAATTGTGATATTTCTTTTTTCTAAAGTTTGAAAATTAATTGTTATTAGAGCAGTTAGTATCTTTATGTATTCTTAAGAATCTAAGTTTAAATTTTTGGTACAAATTTAAAAAAAAAAAAAATTTTTTCATTAAATTGAATCTTTTATTTTTTGCTATTAATACTCCGCTATCTTAATTCCATAGAACTGCATCTAAAATGAAATCTATTAGGGTAGCAGTACTATAATCATCATCAGCAGTAAAGGCTACAACTATATTGTCTTCTGGAATAACAATTATATGCTGACCAGCAAGACCACTGGCTGAATAATAATTTTCATAAGGCCACCATAAATATCCATATGGAAACATACCCCAGGGATTTATTTGAACACTAGTCGAAATATCAATCCAATCCTCCGAAACAACTTGTCTTCCTCTCCACTTTCCTTCATTTAAACACATTAATCCAATACGAGCCATCGCTTGATGTGTCATGAAAAGTCCGAAACCTCCATGATTTTTAATTGCCAAATCTCCTGACCCCCATTCTGAAGCTCCTTCCCACCAATCCCATTCATCATCTCGGATTTTAAGTGGTTTAAATAGATATTTTCGAGCAAATTCAGCCATAGTCATCCCACTTTTATTTGCGATCATTACTGATAACATTTCTGCATTTCCAGCTGTATATGTCCAAAAATCAACGGGAAAGTTTGCTCCGGGTGTATAATCCATTGGTCTTGTAAGGTAAAAATCGAGATTAAAATCAGTATAATACCAGGACCACCAATCACCCAACTCATCCCATTGAATACCAGAGTTCTGCAAGAGCATATTTTCTACGGTTATATCTAATTTTCTTTCGTCACCATATTTGATAAGATCCCATCTATCTGGGAAAACTTCGAAGAATGTAGTATCTAATTCAAAAAGTCCCTGTTCAATAGCTATTCCAGTGAGGAGGGACACGACGGATTTAGTAGCACTCCATAAACAATGTAATCTACCATCTCTAAGCTGTATAAATGGATGGGCTTCAGGCCATATATAAATCTTTTCTTCTATACGTACAGAGTCATCAAGATATTCTTCACTGACAATATATCCATTACGAATGATTAAGACACTGTGAAGATCAATTTCATTTGCTTCAATAAATTCATACATTTCCTCAATCTTGCTTGAGTTCATGCCTTGCGTTTCAGGAATTGCTTCTCTCCATTTATCCCAATCAGGCCAATAATCAGACTTTTTATATTTATATGCAAGTGCCTGAGAGGAAAAAAAGCCAAGAAAAATGATGATAGTAAAAGATACAACTAATATCGCTAATTTTGTATTACGTTTATTAATTATTTTCACCCTTTTTGTTTTGATTAAAGCATATGACAAAAATGTCGCAAATAATGTATTTTTTTTTATTATATTTAAATTTTTTTTAAATCTTAGATTTGTTTAAGCTTGCTCTTAGGTGAAAGGTGTATTTTTGGTAATATAAATCATCTAACAGATATCATTGTACAAGCAATTTTTCATGAGGATCACTAATTTTACATGAAATACTTAATCCTATACTTATTTTTAATATTACAAAATTTCTGTTATTTTATGAGAGAATGAATACTTCTTTTATTCAATGATTCATTTTATCTTTTTTAAGAACACTAAAATTTTATCGATTGTTTGTAATAATTTCTTATAAATTTGGGTACTTAGCGTGGAAATAACCAAAAGTGAAGACTGTTTGATATTTTTTGGGTTTGATCCAAAAATCAAAAAAAGAAAAGTAATTTACAAAGGATTGTTAGAATTTATGGAAAGTAAGCAACTAAATGATCCTTCAGATAGATTTAATTTAATTATGTTTCAAAAAGATGGTCCATATTATTTAGATCATTTCACTTTCGACCCCAATCTCGTTTTAAAAACATTAAAATCATTAGAGCGCTCTTATGTCAAAGCTAATTTAGCAGGTGGTATTTTTGTTGCTATAACTTTTATTATTGATGTGTTTAAAAGAATTGCAGAAAAAGTGTTTCGGTTATTAATTTTAGTTGATAAAGATACAAATGATATTCCACCACAATTTATACCAGTTTTAGATAATTTAATTGAAAAGGTAAAAGATTTACCTTTTTTTATCGATGTTATATGTATAGACGACCAAAAACAAGCAGATTTGAAAGTTAATTTAACGAAATTAGTAGAAAAATTTGACGGTAAAATTTACCACATTAATACAACACAGTTCTCAAATATTTTAACACAAATTTCAAATAAGAGGTATATCAAAATTGATTATTATGGACAAAAGCAATCGATAATTAGAAATGAGAATACACCTTTTTTTATCAACCTTGCAGATGATCCAATAACTATTGATGAAGTTTCAACTTGCTCAATTTGTTTTCAAAGGGATAATCAAGGCTTGGTTAAATGTCCCGAGTGTTATACCATAACTCATAAAGTATGTTGGTCTTATTGGGCAAAAACGTCCAATATTGGAATAAACCATGTATTTAGGTGTCATAATTGCTTTAATATACTAAAACTTGATCAAAATTTTGTCGTTGAGGTACAAGAAGGTAGAATCCCTATGATTTCCGAAATTAAAGAAGTAAAAAGGAAAAATATTATTGAATATTTACGGGAAATTGAAGCAAAAACTCAACCGCAAATAATTCACACAATAGATCCCTTTGAGACAGAAATAGAGCTATATCCTGACAGTAAGGAAAAAAAGGAAAAGAAAAGAGCACAAATTAAGATTTGCCCTAATTGTAGTCAAATTATAAAGAAAGAAAGGAAAAATTGTCCCTTTTGTGGTTTTTCATTATATTAATACACTAATTCTTATTTTTGATTTTCTGATAACAAGATTAAATAAAATTTTAATCCTTTTTCTATTAAAAAGGATATTTGTGCAAGCCTTTTTTTCCTATAACAGATGTGAATTTTGTAATTTTACTAAAGTTAAAGATAAAAATCTAGAAGAATACTGACTTTAAGATATACTAATTCGATATATATAAATCTATGAAACTTATTATTTAGAAAGATACATATTAGGATAAGCAAAGATCAAATTGAATGAAGATAATTTAAAAAATAAGGTTAAGAATTTAGAAGAGAATACTCAATCTGAGAACTTAAACGGAATATTAAATCAAGAAGGAAATACTAAAAATATTAGAATAATATGCCCAGAATGCTCTAATCAAAAATTATTAAATGTACCTTTAAAGGTAATAAATCAAAGTAATCATTTGACCATAATTAGTGTTCCCTCAGGAATCGTCTGTTCCCATAATTTTCAAGTTTTTGTAGATAAGTTTTTTGATATAAGAGGATATCAATTAGCAGATTTTGAGTTTCCTAAAATAGAATACTACGAAAGTAATATTAAAAATGAAAAGCATAGGGATAATTCCGATATGAATTTACCATCATCCCCAAAATTTCAAGAGATAATCAATCTTTTGAGAAAGTGTGTAGATGATCGAGAAATACTAGGAAGTGCTATATTTACTATAGAAGGGCGAGTGTTGTATACCTCAATTCCACAAAAAACATTGCTTAACACTATAAGAGAGTTTGAAATTAGGAATGATAAACATGTTCATAGTGTTATTAAAATGTTTCTTGAATTAAAGAATCAACAGAAAGTGTGTTCAGAAAATTTGGACTTTCAAGGAATAGAATTTATACTAGTCTTAGTCTTTTCTGAATATGTGAATTTTGGTATTGGAAATATGCTACTAAGAGATATTGTAAAACAGATTAAAGCTCTTAGTTAAATCTATAGTAAAGAAGTAAGAAGGATTTCACCTTTTATTAAATATGAAACAATCTCTTTAAAATCTTTAGAATAATTATCTGATTTTTGAAGACTTTGTAATACCGATTTCCTATTATCTGAATATTTATTAGATAGTTTAGGATTTATCGGAGTAATACCTAAAAATGAAGGCAGGAGAAATAAAGATAATATCTCTAATGAATAAAAAAAGTAATCTTCTAAATATGGGATGATAGCTTTAATTACTTTTTCAATGTCTGAATTGGATTTTTTAACTTTAACTATAAGAAAAATATTATCCCTTTCCATTAAATCTAGTTTCTTATGATAATATAGAGGTATTTCCTGATTTTCCATAGTCTTACGATAAATATCAATCATTTCTGAATGCGATACTTGCTTTTCACCAATTTTAAGTAAACATGATTTATATTTATCATCACCCTGTAAAATAAAAATCTCTTTAATATCTTCGATTTCTATATTTTCAATGAGTTTGTTTAATTCGAGATATTCCAGTAGTTTTGAAAAAATCTCTTTCATTATATGATTATTAGGATTACTAATGGCATAATATAAATTCCTTTGTAAAAATAAATCTAAGTTATCAAAAGTCTCATTTTCTTCAAAAATAATACCTAAAATGCCTTCCCTTTGACTTGTACGATCTAAATTTCCGGTGAAACATGAAATGCTCCTATAGTGCCTTAATTTAATCTCTAGATGGGAAGATGACTTAAATCCTGCGTGAGACATATAGAGTTTGGAAATAAAATCTTGGGGAAGATTTATAGAGCTCGTATAATAAGAGCATTTAATTTCTGGACCTTTTATTTCATCATGAATCAATAAAAAAATTCCTTTTGGCAATTTTTTAATATCCTCCTATTATTCCCATAAGTTTTTAATTTGATATGCGACCTGCTTCCCTACATTTTCAATTTCACTTAAGATTTCTTCATCATAATCGGGAGAATTCAAAATAATAACCAAGAGTAGATCTTGATTTACATTACTTAAGTAAAGATATTTTGATTCTGTTTTCAATTTAAATTCTTTAAAACTTTCTAATTTCATTTCATTTGTAACTTTATCTATGGTTACTATCAATAGTGATAACATTCCAATAACAATATCTTCATCTGATGGTTCTAAAGTTGAACCACATGCTAATCCTGTTGTTTTTTCTAGAAGTACAGCATCTTTAACGCCATGATGATTTTTCAGTAATTTTAATATTGAATTTATAAAAGTAGATTTAGGTGAAATTACTCTTATAATTTCGCTCCAGGCAGAAAATAAAGATTGTCCAAAAATTGAGGTCAAATGAAAGGAAATTTTATGAGATATATTTTTAGATAAAAGATTCTTCAGATATGTAGAAACTGATTCTTTATCATGAACAAGATCCATTTTATGCAAAAATATATTAATCTTCGCGTTAGGATTAAATGCAAGAAGTTGTTTAGCACTCCATTCAAATTCTAATCTTGCTTTTTCAAATCGATCAACATCAGTCATATCTATGACATACAATAATATCGATGCTTTTTTAAAAATACTTTCTCTCAAAACTCCATGATATTCATCAAGATATTGTTGTTGTCCTCCTAAATCCCATATCATTGGTTTTGACATTGGTCCAATATCATATTCCTTATAAGCGATTCCTTTAGTAGCTGCTGAATGCAAAAGTTCCCATGGTTTCTTTCCTTCAAATACACGTTCATAGATACATGTTTTTCCTGCATTTGAAAGCCCTATTAATATTATTTTTTTTATTTTATCAGATGGAGTTTGTTGAAACTCATCAAGGATCATTGATACTGTACCTTCAATAAAGGTTATATCCTCATCAGGAGAGACCTTTTTCAGCTCTTCTTTTACAAGCCAATCTATTCTATTGCGTGGAATTGTCAAACTTTTACTTTCAAAGAAGAATTCAACCTCATTTGTAATAGATTCCTTAATTAATCCAGTTTTTTCATAAACTAACTGATCTCTATACCATATATTTAAGTTAAATTTATTTTCTATTGAGGTGGTAATTCCTAAATTGAATAGTGTACCGGGAATCTTTCTCATGGTTCACCTCCATTATTGTTTAATTGAGAAGCTTTTTTTAAGCAATCGTTAATCATATCTCTAAACTTTTCTATATTTTTAATTTCATTTTCTCTACCTAATTTTAACAAAAATTGAGAGATTTTTTCACATTTTTCATAGAGCTCAACTGATTTTTCGAAAGTCTTTTGATCGATGAATGAATTTGCTTGTTTATATAATTTAAATCTTTGATATTCTAAATCTTTCAATTTCTGTTCATGTGATTGAAAAATCTGAATTAATTCCGATTGATAAATATCGGCTATGTCAATATCTTTTAATCTCAGTGATAATTCGATTAAATCATTATACAATTCAAAAATTAATAGTGTATTTTCTCCCAATTTTTCTATTTCCAATTGTTCTAATTTTTTTTCACGTTGTTCAGATAACTCCTTGATACTAATTTTTAAATTTGAAAATTCGAGAGCTTCTTCTTTTCTTCCTATTTTCATTAGCACTTTTTCTGCAAATTCGTATTGTTTTTGAGCTTCTAAATATGCCCCCTCTGCAAATAATTCTTTACCAAATTCCCTAAATCGATCTATTCGATTTTTAATTATATCCTCATCGATTGATACTTGCTTGTTCAAGGATTTCTCAATCCTTTTCTTTGACATCTTTTTTGAATCCATATCTGGGCTTAAGATTTTATTTATATGCGAAATTATAATCTTAAACGGAATTTTTTCACGAGTAGGTAGTATTTCTTTTTTAAATCTTCTTTTTACTATAATAATAGTCAAGCTTATACCAATTACACTTATTAAAATCGCAGATATAATAATAAAATTCATAAGGTTAGGATCAATAATCGGAACTATCGTAAAAGTTCCCATAGTATACTCACTTTGGTGGCCTACCCCATCAATTTGAAACAAAAAATAAAAATATTTACCTTGAGAAAGAGGTTCTACTAATTCATAAAAGCTACTTTCAGAGCCTAAATTTGAAATATTAAAATTATAAATAAATCCTGGTGTATTATAAGGATTTTGTTCATTGTCTATAATTAAGAGATAATAAGATATACCAGATGGGTCATTACCATCGGACCAATCGAAGGTCAAAATACCGTTTACGTCTCCACTTGGAGCATTAGTTATAATTGGAGCTGCTGGTGGTGTGGTATCTTGAACCGTAATATTATCTGTAACAAAATTTGAGTTACCACTTGTATCTTCCATATAAATCTTATATTGATATACTGTCCAATTGTTAGGACACCAAGCGTTGTATCTCCAAACATTTCCATAGATATTATTCATCGTATGGTTCATTCCTTCAAATTCAATTAAAGTTTGATTGATTCCACCAACATCAGCAATAGTGATTGTAATAATTGCTGTGTCACCTAGTTCTAAAGGATCAGCATTTTCTTGTAAATCTGTATAAACTGGTGAAATTGTATCTTGAAATTTAATAGAACCTGTTGTAAAGTTATAATTATTATTATTATCTTCCATGTGAATAATATATGAATAATTATTAGCTAAACTTGGTTTCCATGTATCACACTGCCATAAATCTCCACCAATATTTGCCATAGAGTGATTTAAACCTTCATATTCAATTGATACTCCTTTAATATCAGATAAATCAGAGACAATAATTGTAATTATTAAATCTTCACCCAATTCAACAGGATCACCACTTTCTGTCAAATTAAAAAAGAAAGGTGATATTGTATCTTGAACTGTAATATCCCCAGTCGTAAAATTCCAATTTTCGTTATTATCTTCAATCCAAATCGTATAAAAATAATTACCAGTACTTTGAGGAGTCCAAGGATCACATTGAAAAGCATCTTCTCCTATAATGCCCATCGTATGGTTATATCCTTCATAACTAATTTTAGCTTGCTTTATTCCGGTGAGATCTGTTGCATTAATAGATATTGTCACAAAATCTCCTAGTTCTAATACATCTTGACTCTCTTCTAGAGCTGTAAAAATAGGTTTAGTTGTATCAACAATATCAAAACTGCTTGTTAATGAATTCCAATTATCATCAGTATCGTTCGCATAAATCTTATAAATAGCAATTCCAACCGAGTTTCTAGTCCAGTTAATTTCGTAGGTATCATTAAAAATGTTAATCATCGTATAGTTTACATTCTCTAATTCGATCAATACTGTTGAGACATTTTGGGGATCAACTACATCTACGGATATAGTAATATTATAACCCAATTCTAAGGGATCGACACTTTCAGTTAAATTTTCTATTATTGGTCCGGTATTGCTTATTACTGTTATATTATTAACATTTGTAGTATTCCAATTATTTTGCATATCTTCTATAAAAATTTTATATGAATAATTCCCAACTGAAGTTGGTTGCCAATTACTATAACTCCATGTATTTTCTCCAATAAATGTCATAGAATGGTTTAGAGGTATTACTCCGTATTCCAATAGTACTTGATTAATTCCTGAACGATTTATCCAGGGAATATCATAAGCTTTAATTGTAATAGTCTCGTTTTGTCCTAATTGTAAAGGATCTGCACTTTCAATTAAATCGGAGTAGGTGGGGGCAGTAATGTCTCTCACAATAATAATTCCCGTAGTAGTGTTCCAATTATTATTATTATCTTCCATCCATATGGTATAGGATTTATTTCCTACACTAGTGGGAGTCCACTCATTATATTCCCACATATCTCCACTAACAGGTTCCATGGTATGATTTAATCCGTCAAATTCGATTAAAACTTGATTAATACCTGAAGGATCAGTTGTGTTAATCCTTATAACTTCAGTATCCCCTAATTCTAAAGGATCTGCACTTTCAACTAAATCTGAGTATGAAGGTGGTGTAATGTCTGGTTGGGGAGCGATTGCAATTGTTATCCCCACCCACCTAGAAGAATATGACATTCTAAACTGAGCATTACCGGTGAAACCTGCGGTTGTTTTAATATAGCTTGCAGCAGCGCTCATTACTGTATCGAAGCCACAATGTTCTTGAAAAATAGGAGAAGTACCATAAGGCCAATAATATGAATAAACATTATTATCATCTGCTCCGAACATACGAAGAATTAAACAATTATCGACAGTAGTTGTAACAGATGGAGCAACTGGATATGCACTTTCACCCGTATATAGACCTGACATATGGATGGGATTATTTGTATCAAAACCACTTATACGATGAATTGCTCCAATCCATAATCTCGGAGTTGAACAATTCCATCTGTAGGTTGTTGGTTCTGAATTTCCAATTTTCCAGTAAGTAGCAAAACGAACATCTATTGCTCCATAACCACCACGAATTCCATTTTCAATTTCAGTCCAACCATTTGGAGTTGAAGCAAAGGGAACATCATCATCCATTGCAATTTGGGCAATATATAAATCCCCGTCAGGGCGTGTAGAAGGCATATCAACATCAAAATTATAGGTCCCAACTGTCTCCTTTGTAATTGTTGTACTCTCGAGATTTGGAGGATCTACAGCAGAAGGGTGGATTATTGAAATTGGTTGATCAATTATGTTATTTGGTATTTTTGTCAAATTAAGTCTAGTAAGTAAAAGTGGAAAGATAAAAAAATTAATTATGAGTAAACATAAAAGAATATAGAATAAATTTTTCCTCTTAAAACTAAATAACAAACTTAATTACCTCTTCCTTTATACCCTAACCTATAAAAAATAGTAAAAGTAGAGTTTAATAAATTTAATTATATTTTTTTTGAAAAGTTCGTTTTTAATTAATAATTATATTAAAAATTTTTCAATTATAGTAACTTAATAAATAACATTCTTCAATTCCGAAAAAAATATATTGACGTTTAAGGATGATAATTCCTTCTTTAAACACCAATAAAATTGAAAATGATTGTCAAATATTTAAAATAAATTTTAGAAGCAATATTAGCATTCATCTTACTTATGAGCAAATCATTTAGTTCTCAATTGTATCTGGTATTTATGCTATTATTCTGATACTGTTCATAAAAGACACTGATCCGACAAAAATCATGCTTCTTTTTTTTATACTTTCGTCCATAAGTATGCTAAGTTAATAATGACTTCTGCAGCTTTCTGTAAAGCTAATGTTGGGATATACTCCTTTCTGGAATGAACCATCTGAGCTCCTGTGAAAATGTTTGGAGTTGGTATTCCCATTTCACTTAATTTAGATCCATCAGATCCTCCTCTAATTGGATGAATAATAAGGTTTAAATTCGCCATCTCTATTGCTTTTTTCGCTAAATCTATTACTTTTTCTTCCTTTTTAACATAATGATACATATTTTGGTACTGATGTTCAAAATATAATTCAATTTCTAATCCTGGATATCTTAATTCATAAGCATCCTTTAGAATCTTAAGGAAATTCATTCTTCGCTCATTTATCGTTAAATCAAAGTCTCTTATAATCATATTAGCCTCTGCTTGTTCTGCAGTCCCTTGTAAACTTCCTAAATGGAAAAATCCCTCTCTATCCTCTGTATGTTCGGGTGATTCTGATTCAGGTATATCAGCCAAAAATCTGCATGCAATATGAATTGCATTAACCATTAGATTCTTTGCATCTCCTGGATGAACATTAATACCTCTAAATGTAATACTTGCTTTCCATGCGTCAAAACATTCAACTTCTAATTCTCCCATTCCAGTACCGTCTATTGTATAACATACTCGGGGTAATTTTTCCTTATCAATATTATCAGTCCCTTTACCAATTTCTTCATCAGGTGTAAAACAAATGACAATTGGTCCATGTTTTAATTCCGGATATTTTTTCCATACTGCGCAAGCAGCCATTATTTCTGCTATTCCTGCTTTATCATCAGCACCTAATAAAGTTATACCCTCTGAGGTTATAAGATCCAATCCGATATAATTTCTCAATTGAGGAGAATCCTCGATAGAAAGATTAATTTTTTCATTTTTAGGAAATGTAATATTAGATCCATCATAATTTCTATGGATTATTGGTACTACATCTTTCCCATTAACTGATTGAGCAGTATCAATATGGGCAATAAATCCTATTGCTGATATATGTTCTAATCCTTTACTAGCAGATAGAAAGGCATACACATAGCCATGTTTATCTTGAATTACATTCTGTAACCCTAATTGTTTGGCTTCTTCTGCTAGTAATTTAGCTAAATCTAATTGGTTTAGAGTTGATGGAGATGTTGTGGAATTATCATCTGAAGTAGTCCATACTTTTACGTATCTCATAAAATTGGCAAGTGCTTCAGTTAATAGGAAATTTTGTACTTCTTTTGAGATCATGATCATTTTTTTTAAAGTATTAAGGTTAAAAATAATAAAATAAAGAATAGACTTTTTATAATTATTTTCCTTTAAATAAAGGTTTACGTTTCTCTTGAAAAGATTTCATTCTTTTTCCGAAATCAGATGTTGTGATATTTTTACAATAAAGTTTAAATTCATTAGTTAAAACAGGGACTAACTCATTATATTGAGAATAATTTAGCATACATTTATTACAACCTAAACATCTAATTGGTGTTTTCGACAGTTCAATAGCAAATTTCATTGTTTTTTCCGAAATCAAATGATCTTTGCGATCACGGGTTTTGGTAATTCTTGCATTAATCTTATTACTTTGTGGTTTGGTATTTTTGAACCATCAGCTAATGGAAAAATTAAATTAAATTCTACCAATCGCTTTGAAGGGAATTGATTTACTAAACACTTCAAAATCAAAAATTCTTCTCCCATCTACTAAATTTGGAATTTTCATTTGTTCTTTAAAATCATCGGGAGTTAATTTTACAAACTCATCCCATTCGGTCACTAAAATTGCACATTCTGATTCATTGAGAGCTTGATATATTGAATCTGCGTACTGTATTTTATCACCTAAAACTTCTTTTGCTGTTTCTCTGGCTTTAGGATCATATCCAACAATATTAGTAACATTTCTGTTTCTTAATTCTTTAATAATCCTTATGCTTGGAGCCTCTCTCATATCATCAGTTCCTGGCTTAAAAGACAGTCCTAGTAAAGAAACCTTTTTCCCGGCAAGTTTTCCAGTTAATTCTTCTGCCATATCGACTATTCGAATTGCTTGGTCATCATTTATCTCCAGAACAGCCTTTAACAACCTTGAATTATAACCTTTTGACTTTGCCCATGCCATAATTGCATTTACATCCTTATGAAAACATGAACCGCCAAAGCCAGCACCTGCCCTTAAAAATCGAGGATTGATTCGATAGTCCAATCCAACACCTTTCATTACTTGAGATACATCAACATTTGGAACTAATTGAGCGAAATTTGCAAATTCATTGGCATAACTGATTTTTGTTGATAACAAACAATTATTTCCATACTTTACCAACTCAGCACTCTCTAAATTCATTCTTAGAAGAGGACAATTTTTAAGATGTTCACCATAAAAAAATTCATAAAATTCTTGAAGTATAGCTCCACTTTTTTCATCATATTCTCCTATGACAATTCGGTCTGGATTTAAAGTATCTTCTATTGACCTCCCTTCTGCCAAGAATTCAGGTTGCATACACAATCCATAATCCTTTCCAGCCTCTTTTCCAGAAACTTTAGTGATAATCTTTCCAACTAAATTTCTAGTAGTACCGGGTACAACTGTAGACCTTACAACAACTAAATGATATTTCTTTTTTTCTTTGAGAGCCTCTCCAATTTCTTTTGCTGTACTTTCAATAAAACTTAAATCAATACTTTTATCTTCTCGCATTGGTGTACCTTGGGTAATCATAGAGATATCTGTTTCTAAAACAGCTTTTACTGGATTAGTGAGGCACTGTAGAAGTTCTGGAGTTCTATCTTTAATATCTTTCATCATTTCCTGCAAATTTGCTTCAAAAAAAGGTGCTTTCCCTTCATTGATCATATCTGCCTTCTTCTGGTTGTGTGTAGAAGCAATTACTTTTATATCTTTACTAGCGAAGGCCGCAGCAGAACAAAGACCTATGAAACCTGTTCCAAGGATTGATACAGTGTATTTGTACATAATAATCCTTTATTATTTCTCTTTTGATAATAACAGAATAATAATATTAAAGTTTTAATGTTTATTTATGATTGAAATAAACTATCTTGAAAAGTTTATATAACAAAATTTAAAACAATAAGAAAATAGTATTAAATCTATGAAATTTTAAAGGAGAATTTTAAGAAATGAAAGAACTCAGAAAAAAACTTAAAATAACTAATAAAGCACTCGATGATGTAAACAAGTTTCTTTTGGAAGAGAATAATATTCTTACCAATAATTTATTTGAAATTATTGATAAATATGGTGGAGTTGAAGAAATTAATAGAAAAGCAAGAGAGTCAGCCAATTTAGAAAACTTAGTTGATAGATTGCAAAAGAAAAAGCCAGAATACGCACGGGATATAGATTGGTTAGTTGAGCAGAGAGATAATAATGCTTTTATTAGTATGAATGATTATAGAGAAAAAATACTCGGAGATAAAATAAAGGAGGTAAAATTTAACGAGGATTATGCCGTTACACTTGAGCTTTCTGCATGTCAATACTTTCCTTTTTTAATAGATTTAGCTAAATTAGCAATAGAAAATCAGAATTTAGTACCTAGTAGAATAATTCGCGTTAGAAAAATGAAAGAACAGGAAGAAGATGGCGACTTGTTAGCTATGGCCGCAGCTATGCAAGTAATTGGTGCAACTTATGTTGAGACGTTGGATACAAAAGGAACTGCTCCCGGTCCAGATGGATTACCTGTCAATGTTCATCTAGGAGGTCCTGAAACGATTACAGGTTATTTTGGTGGTGTTGGACAACCTAATGAATATGCATTAAAATGGCTTGATGAATTTCTTTATTATTATACAAATTATGGAGTTAAACAAGTCCTTAATGTAAATCCTGGAACAGTGTTAGTCGGATATTTTATCTATAAATTAGGTATTAATAATGAATTTAAAATTTCAGTTTATATGGGAAATGACAATCCATATTCATGCCTTTGGACACTTATGACAGCAAAGTTATTTGCTCGTGAAGATGGAACCAGCCCTTTAATTGGGTTTAATTTATCAAATGCAGTTAACAATGAAACTATTGAGCTTTCTGCATATATTAGAAAAGAATTTGGATTCGAAGATGTTGTAAGATTTGAACATCATATAATAGAGACTTGGAAAAGCATTGTTAGACAGCCTTATGATAGAAGAGAAGAATTGATTGATTTAGCTAAAAAAGTTAAAAATATTAGCGCTAAACATGAAGGAGGAGATATAGAAGTAGAAAAAACACGGGAACATCCAACTGATATTTTAGATTATTTCAGAGATAAGCAAGAAATCATTGAAGCAGGCGAATGGGAATTTATGCGTATCGGTCTTTTGGATAGATATAGATCGGTTAATAGTACTGCCAAAGCGCTTACGGAAAATGGAGTCTCGTGTATTGCAGCAAAGAATTTACATCATAGAAATTAAAATTAAGAAGGTAAAAAAGCTTGGGAAAATTTGATTTTAGACCTTCTGGAGTAATGCCTGCTATGGTAACTCCTTTTAATAAAGATGAATCAATAAATGAAGAGCAATTAAGAAACCTTGTAAATCATCTAATAGATCAAGGAGTCACTGGACTTGTTCCTTCGGGTACTACGGGTGAATTCGTTAATATGACTTTTGAAGAAAGGTTAAAAGTTATTGAAATTGTTGTTGATGAAACGAATGGAAGGATTCCAGTCATCGCAGGAACAGGAGAAACTGGAACCAAGTTAGTCATTGACGCTACAAATAAAGCAGCAGATATTGGAGCAGATGCAGTTCTAATTGTTACTCCATATTATTTAAAGCCAAAAGCAAAAGGATTATACGATCATTATTACACTATCGCGGAAAAAACAGATATTCCAATAGTGCTTTACAATATTCCTGTTTGTACTGGTATAGAATTACCTTGGACCGTTGTAGAAGATTTAGTAGATATTGAGAATATAGTAGGAATCAAAGATTCCAGTGGGGATTATAAATACTTTTCAGCTTTATTAGAAAAAGTAAGCGATAAGATCTCTGTTATGATAGGATGGGACGAAAATGTCTTAGGAGCCTTGGCAGGAGGAGCTGCAGGATGTATATTAGGTTCTGCTAATGTTATTCCTAAAGTTTGGCTCGAAATTTATGACCATGTGAAAAATAATAGATTAAACGAAGCACAGAATTTACAAAAGAGGGTTCAAAAGATCGCTCGTATGCTTATTAATTCTGGTGCACTTGGTGCTAAAGAGTGTTTGAATATGATGGGAGTTCCAGTAGGGATTACCCGCCAACCAATTATTTTAGGTGATGCTTTATCGTATGAACTCAGAGACGAATTTAGAGTAGAACTCGAAAAGTTGGGTTTAATTCAAAAGAAAGAAATTAAATTTGAACTTGATGAAAAGGAATTAACAAGTCGATTTTATTCTGTAGGGATTACACCTGAAAAGATCTCTGATTTTAGTTTAAAAGTAGGAGAATCTCTGGTAGGAGATCGTGCAGAATTAGCTCACATTGATTTACTTATAGGGAAAAAAGATGGGCCAGTTGGGGAAGCATATGCTCGTGCTTTAACTCATCCTGCTAAAGGTAGAGAAGGTCTTCAAGTGATTCTAGAACCAAATATGCAAATAAAACCCGCTACTATAATGATTCCAACTGTCAAGATTACTTCATTGCGCCATGCTAGTCTGACTTACGGCCCTGCTCAAGCTGCAGTAGCTAAAGCCGTAATGCAATGCATTGAAGATGGAATCCTTCCAAAAGAATTGGCAGATGATATTGTAATTATTGTAAATGTTTTTGTGCATCCTAGCTCTAGTGCAAGAAAACGAGTTTTTATAAACAACTATAAAGCAACACGTAATGCAATTCGAAAAGCAATGGAAGGTGTACCAACAGTTGATGATGGCATCAATAATGCAGAAAATGCTCGTCATCCATTAAGGAATGACCCTTAATTAGACAAAAATTTAAAAAAGTAAAATAAAAGTTAATTATTCTACTATTTTCCTTCTGCGTCTTATTAACAGTAGGGCTTCTACCCCTATTAATGCTCCTCCACTAATAACCGAAATTAAGGTAATTAGTTCTAAAGGAAATCCTTCACCATCTTGAGTTGGAATTGGACAGCTCATTAATGGAAAATTATCTTTATTATTATAATGATCAATAATATATGGGGTATCACCAATTCCATCATTATTCGAGTCGGAACCGGTGTAATCACTCCAATAATTCCCCTTTATACCATTATCCCAGTAATTCGATCCCTCATCATAACCATTGTTAGTATTGTTAATAAAACAATTTAGAAATATAGAATTCGCGTGCGAAGTAAAATTCATAATATATAAACCAAAAATTTTGTTTTTTATCAAATTTTGCTTAACTGTGTTATTATGACTGCGAGATAATACTATCCCATAAAAATCATTACTATTTGCGATGTTTCCTATAATTGAGTTATTATTACTATCACCTAAAAAAATCCCTTCCATGGAGTTATCATTTACGGTATTTCCCGAAATGGTGTTATTATGGCTATTAGATAAACCTATTCCAACCGAATTAGATATACAAAAATTATCTTCTAGTTGTGCGTTAGAAACATTAAACAACATGATCCCCAAAAACCCGGTTCCTGTTCCAGCATTATATAGACTACATTTTTCAATCCTACAGAATACATCGGAATTTTTAATTAAAATACAGTTTCCCGACCCGCCACCATTAATTTCCAAATTTTTAATGACATAAGGATCGGAGTAGGTGCCTGAACCCGTACATATTCCTGCACTCTTTGCTTCAGTCCAATTATTATCAATATAAATTTTTCCCGACACATCCGAGAGTTTCAAATTGCCTTTGTCTATAGTAAAATCATTTCTATAGTCCAAACTTTTGTTGCTATTGTAATTAATACAACTAATGTTAATGATAAATATTGGAGAAAAAACGAAAAGGAGTCCTATAAAGATTAGATTGAATTTCATGTTTGATTTCATTTTAATCTCCCCATTTAATATTTTTTTTCTATGTATAGATTTAATATCCTATTTTTTTTCTAATTTTTTAATAATTAGGTTTATGCCAAATATAATTAAAATAACACCAAGTACTAACCAAGTTATCGAGAAAAAGAGAGGATGATGAATCTCACTAATTAATAACAATGTAAAAAATACAATATTTACTATACCAATAGAAGAAGATATTAAACCTAAGATTTGATTCGCTCTCTTTCTAGTTTTTATATCATGGATGTACCAATCTGCTGACATAAAAAATAATCCATATATAATTAAAAAGATTCCAACAAGAATTAATGGTA
>JBHLJZ010000047.1:0-27693 GCA_048887165.1 Candidatus Hodarchaeota archaeon
AAAAATATATTGGATTACAGGAAAGAAGCTAAGTATCATTTTACTACTGGTTCGAGAAATTTTGATAAAGTTTTAAGTGGTGGCTTCCAATCGAAACAAATGTACTTAATTTTTGGAGCCAATAAGACTGGAAAAACGCAAATTTGTCATCAAATGTGCATTCAAGCTTTTAAACAAAACTTTGGTACTATTTATATTGATACTGAAAATACATTTAGACCAGAAAGAATAAAAGAATTAGCAATTGCTCAATCTTTGGATCATAATCGTGTTTTAAAAAAGATTTTAGTCTCGAAAATCATGAGTACTTCTGCAATGTTGTTAAAATTGAATGAGGTTAAAGAGATTCTTGAAAAAAATAAAAATGAAATATTAATCGTAGATTCTATAAATAATCATTTTAGAGTTGAAATGGGGGATAAATCAAAAACATTTCATCAAGTTAGAAATACATTTATGAGAATTTTAGAAATATTTAATAATCTTACTAATAGATTTAATCTAATTACTATAGCAACAGCACAAGTTACTCCAAATTTTAATGATAAAGATATATTACGTGAATATCCTGTAGGTTTAACATTTTTAAGTCAATATTTTTCAGAATTTATATACCTAAGCTATAAAGAAAAAGAAGAAGGATATGCACATTTAATAAATTCATACTTATTTCCAGAAAAAAAAATTTTATACAAAATCTCAAATAAGGGTATTGAAGACTACAAAATCTAGTCTAATTGAGTAGTGATCAATTTTTCAATGTCAATTAAGGATATTTTTTTAAAATATTTAGATGATATATCCGAATTAATAAAAAAGATCTTATTTTCAATTTTAGTAGCAAGCCATTCAATTAAATCCTTAGCATAAGCTAATTTTTTTTTTTTTATTGGACTTGCCTTTTTATCTTCAATCATTTTGGGCTTACTATATTTTCCTATTACATCATTAAAATCCATACCTACCAAATATATATTTTGAATAGGTAATACAAATGATTTTAAGAAAAATAAACTTCTATCTCCATCAGTAAAACCACCAGGATTGATAACATTTTCAACAGGTTCAACTTGAGATGTTGCAACTAAATTTTCGAAAGTAATTATTTGTTTTTTAAAATATTTCAACTTTTCTATATTGTCTCCATGAGCGTGGACAATATTAAAAGTTGAATATTCAAAATCATTTTTAGTAATACCATCTAAGTCTGTGAAATTCCCATCCACTTGAATATTTTTTTCTATAAGCAATCTAATAGCGCCATCTGCAGTAAAATTTAACCAATTATCAAATAGTTTTATCCCTAATTCATTTAAAATGTAATTTACGGTTTCCTCTAATGAAGGGCCACATCCATAAATAAACACAGCTTTTTTACTATAAATTAGGTCCCTAAAACGCGCCAAAATTTTATCTAGATTCCATTCATTGTTTTTCTTTTTTAAGATTTGGCTTAAAAAGTCTCTAGCATAACAATCCTTTTGATAATCGAAATCAAAATCCTTAATTATTTTAAGATACCACGGTTTAAATTCATTAAAAAAATTGATTTTATTTTTTAAGGAAGAAGCCATTTTATTGCAATTATAATTAGAATGAATAGAATAAAAAAATTTTATATTTCTGATATAATTAATTTTATCATACACTTAAATTCAACATAATAATATTACATAAAATCATAAACAAGGAGTTTGAAAGATCATGACTTTTTGGTATACAAAAACCCATCAATGGTATAATGATGCTAATGGTGAAGTAGGTATTACACCTTTTGCGGCTGAACAATTAGGAGAGATTTCTTTCGTAGATGTGGAAGCGCTTGAAGGTGCTACAGTAGAACAAGTTAAGATGGATGGAGATGAACCAACCAGTGATCCATTAGATTGCACTGTAGAATCTAGTAAAGCGGTTGGAGATGTTTATAGTCCTGTTTCTGGATCAGTTACTGCTGTAAACAGTGATTTGATGGATGAACCTGAAAAAATTAATGAAGATGCACTTTCTGCTTGGTTATTTAAGGTTGAAGCCTCAAATTGGGATTCTGAGAAGGGAAATCTATTAGATGAAGCGGCATACAATTCTTTTATTGAATCATTAAAATAAATTCATTTATTCTATAACTAAAATTCTTTAAATTTTTCTTTTTTTTAATATTTGAAAGTAAAATCTTAATATAGTTTAAATTCGAGCTAGAATAATTAATTCTGAAACCTTTTTAAATATTAAAAAGCCTTCCTCCAAGCTTAATTGTTATCATTGCTTGTAGTGCTATGAACGTGACAAAAACTAATATAATTCCAATAACTAATATTCTTATGGCTATACTCTTATTATAAACATACTTTGATGCTTGATATAATAAAACAAAACCTGTGGAACACAGAAATATAAAAATAGATGCTACAATACCCTCAATAATAAAAGAATCGTGGAGACTTGGGAAGAGAAACATGGGCTCGCCTGTATTAGGTACTGCTCCTAAAGCAGGAGGTTGTGTATAGATTAAATAAATAATTCCCATTTGGAGAAGAAATAAAATAGCATAGATTATTATTATAGAAAGCGATCTTCCTGGCATTGGGATGCCCATTTTAGGAAGTTTCAATTTTGGAAAAACAATTTTTGGTTTTCTCAATGATCTTCCGAATATCCAAGGAGTTCTTCCTTTAATTAATTCTAAAACCGTTTCTGAACCACTAATCTCTTCCTTACTTAACTTATTCTTAGCGTTAACAGGTTTTTTCATAGTTCTATTATAATCAAAGTTTTTCTTTATATAATAATTTTTTTTTAATTAAAACATTTTTTAAATTAGAAATATCCTGTTAGAATATTTATTTCAAATTCTTAATTAATGATATTAAGAATTTCCAAATCTTTTCTACACTTTCAACTCTTAAACGTTCATCTGGAGAATGTCCTCCTAATATATCTGGTCCAAACGATATTAATTCCATCTGGGGATAATAATACTTAAAGTAAGCACATTCCAAACCAGCGTGTATCGCTTGAATCTTAACTTTCTCATTAAATAACTCTTGATAAATTTCGCTTGCGATTTTTGAAATTTTCGAATCAAAATTAGGTGACCATCCAGGATATCTTATATATTTATACGTTCTATAATCTAATTTTGAAAGATTCAATAAACTAATTACTTTATCATGCAAAACATCCTTATCATAATCTGTGAAGCTTCTTTGGCTTAATACAAATTTTATACTGTCTTCTTTTGTTTTTATGGAACCAAAATTGGAAGAACTATGAACCAAGTTATTCATTATAGGATGAAATATAATAGGACCATTTGGTAATAAGTAAAAGATATCAAGCACTCTACTCTGGATTTCCTCACTAATATATGTATTATCTGAGAAGACATCAAGCTTATCAACTTTTATCTCCATATCTGTTTCTATTCCATCAAAGATCTTTCTAATCTCTGTCATGTTTTTATTAACCTCTTCAACTAGTTCAGAAAAATCTCTTTCATTTAAAAAGAAAATACTATTTGCTTCTCTCGGGATTGCATTTGATAAATGTCCTCCATCAATAGAATTTATTTTTATAACAAATTTTTTATTTAATTTCCAAAGAATTTGAGAAATAAGCTTTAATGCATTTGCTCTTCGCTTATTAATGTCTGTTCCTGAATGACCTCCAATTAACCCTTTAATTGAAATTTTTACGGGTATAAAATTTTTACTGTTCTGATCTAAAATACTTCTCTCTATCTTTATTTCTACTTTATATCGATTTCCCCCTGCGCATCCTATAGTAAACTTACTATCTTCCTCAGAATCTAAATTAAGTAAATATGCACCCTGGCCCATTTCTTTTTTTATTTGACTTGCACCTAATAAACCGCCCTCTTCGTCAACTGTAAATAAAAGTTTTATACTCCAAGGTCCAAAATCAAGATCTCCGTTGCTTATTTTCTTCATTATTGCTAATTGATAAGCAATTCCAACCCCATTATCAGCACCTAAAGTCGTGCCTTCAGCGGTAACCCATTTCTCGTTTTCTAATTCGATTAATTTCAATTTTAAAGGATCACTTGAGAAATTATGTTTTATTCCTTCGTTTTTTTCACAAATCATATCCATATGGCTCTGTAAAACAACAATAAAGTTCTTATTAGCTTGATTCAGTTTCGATGGAATCCATACTAGCAAATTTTTAACATGATCTATTTCTGTTTGAAAGCCCAATTTATTTGCTTCATTTTCAATGAATTGTCTAATATTGTCTTCTTTGCCTGAGCATCTTGGTATTTTAGAAATCTGATAAAAATATTCCCAAAATTCTGGTGGATCACCTAATTCATTTAAATTTTCCATAAAAATCGCTTCCCATGAAAATATAAATATGAATTATCTTTTATTACTTATAAAAATAGTATTAATTGTTGATAACTTTACTTTGTTGATGATTATATGAGTAGCTGGAAGGATTTATATTCTGAAGTAAAACGCCGTAAAATGGAGGCGCTTAATAAAAAAGATGTAGTTAAGGCAGTTGAGAAACACGGAAAAATTCTTGCTGTAGAAGGACGGTTTGAAAAGCCTGAAAAAGTAATTAACCATATGTATGCTGCTAAAGCCTTAACTATTAATCCAAAGAATATCTTAAAACATAATCTTAAAGATTATGATGTGGTATTAATTGGATGTCCGGGGGATAAAATTCCTCATTCAGCATATCCTCGAATCAGTGAATATGTCTCTTTAAATGGTGGATGGTTAATTACAACAGATTGGGCATTAAAATATATAACTGAAGTGATTTTTCCGGGATATATAAGATGGAATGGAAATAAAACTGCTGATGCAGTTGTCGCATGTCAAATCCTTGAACCAAATCATCCTTTCATGGAGGGAGTATTAAGTGAAATTCAACAACAAAAATGGCAAAAAATGTCAAGTAAAGACACAAAAAATACAGAATTTCGTTGGTGGTTGGAAACACGCTCTTTTCCAATAACAATTCTAAATCCTGCAGTTCAGATTTTAATTTCTTCATACCAAATACAGAAAAAATGGGGTGAGGCTCCTGTTTTGTGCTATTTTGATTATGGTAATACTGGTGGTCGTGTTATACATATGATTTCTCATACCCATTTACAAAAAGGAGGAGCAAAAGGAAAATATGCTTCAGCTTTAATACTAACAAATATTTTAGATGAAAAAGTCTCACAAAAAATGGGAATTTCAAAAGCTCCTACACAAGGATATGTTTCTGATTGGGAGACCCAGCAATTTCAAAAACAAAACCAACAATGGATACCACCCACTAATCAAACTAACTATATAACGCCAACTCCATCTGAAAGTGGATTAACTGGAACTTCACAAATTATTGAAGCTGATCTAAATAGTAGTTCTTTCTCTTATGGAAGCAAATGTGGTTATTGCGGTTATGATTTTGGTGAATACACTGGAAAAATTTATACATGCCAGGCTTGCGGTACTCTCTATCACGATAATTGTTTAAACATGCAAATAAATGAAGGTACATGCAAAAAATGCGGAAAAATTTTATTATGGTAAATCTATATTTTTCTCTTTAATGTTTTTAACTACATTGTATACAACTTTTTAATAATTAATTTATTTCATAGCGTATTTTCTTCTTATATCAAATTGTAATAAAGAATGTAATGATTATGCTTAATTTGGAACAGATTTATAAAGAAGTTGACAATTTGAGTAGAGAAGAAATTATGGAAGTCATCCAAACAATGATTAATATTGATACTTCAGTTCCTCCAGCAAATACTTATCGCGAATATATTGATGCAATTTCTCCCTATTTTAAAGCTTTAGGATATTTACTAGAAGAAATTATTGTTCCCGAAGAACTTATAAAACAAATCCCCTATCAGTTAGAAGGTCCTCGTATAAATTTGGTTGCAACAAAAAATTACAATCAAAGTAAAGATATAACATTTTATGGGCATATGGATGTGGTCCCAGCACCAGATGATGGAGAACAAAAATGGAGATTCCCACCATTTAAAGCAACTATGATTAAAAGTGGAAAGATTTATGGAAGAGGAACCTCTGATATGAAAGGTGCTATGGTTTGTTTAATTCTTGCCCTTCAAATTATTGAAAATTTAAATCTAAAACCAAAATACAATATTAATGTGCTAAATTGTACTGATGAGGAAATAGGAATTTGGCCAGGAGTACGTTATTTAACTGAAAAAGGCTATGTTAAAGGCACAATTTTTTGTATGGAAGGTGTCATAAATCCAATAATCCCAATTGGAACTGCAGGTACTTTAAATGTCATTGTTGAAACATATGGTAGAAGTTGTCATTCTGGGACTAATTTTTTGGGAATCAATGCTTTAGAAGAAACAATACCTATTCTTGTTGAGTTGATGAAACTGAAGAAAGTTGTTGAATTACGTGAGAGTAAAGATATTCCTGGATTTCCCCGCATAGGAACTGGAGAAAAAAGGAATATGACCCCTATGTTTAATTTGGATATAATTAATTCTGGAACTAAATCAAACATTCTCCCTAATTATTGCACTCTTACAATAGATAGAAGAATCATTCCTGATGAGAATGTAGAAGACGCCAAAAGGGAAATTTCGGAAGCGATCGAAAAAGGTAAAGAAAGAAGTAAATTATTAGACGTAAAAACAACCTTTATCTATGATTATCCTCCCATTGTTGCAGATCCATACGCAACTGATATTACAAGAATGAAAAAAGTAATGACAATGGTTCAAAATATACCTGAAGAGAATATAATGGTTATAGGTAATGCAGGAAGCACTGATATGGGTTATGTTTCAGAAATTTTGAATACGAGAGATATAATATTCCATGGAGTAGGAAATGCTGGATCCAATTCTCATGGAGTTAATGAATATATTAAATTGAAAGATGTAAGAACCTATATAAAGGAAATAATCGTTTTCTTATGTGTTGATATGTAGTTAGTATCATTACAATTCTTGAATAGTTATGCAAATTCGTCCTTTAAAACTCGAAGAATTGAATTTTGCCCATTATCTCACAAAAATCGAAAAATGGGGCACAACAAGACAAGAGCTTGAAGAATTGTTCAACACAGATCCTCAAGGCTTTTTCATTGCTCACATTAATGGTGAACCGGTTGGAATTGTAACCTCAATCAATTATAACTCATTTGGGTTTATTGGCAATTTAATTGTAATAAAAGAATTTCGTGATCAAGGAATTGGTAATGAGTTAATGAAGAAGGCAATAGGCTACTTAAAAAGTAGTAATAATAAAACAATAATGCTTGATGCCGTTCCGTCGGTTGTTCCTTTATACGAAAATCTAGGTTTTATTTCAATATGCCGCTCTTTACGTTTAAAAACTACTCTAAAATCTAAATCTCTAAGTTCTTTCGTAACTAACATGTCAGACAGAGATTTAACTTCAATAATAAATTTAGATTTGAAACATTTCAAAGGAGATCGTTCAGAATTTATTAAAAGGCGCTATTCTCAAAATTATAATTACTGTTTTGTTATTAAGCGTTCTGGTTATATAAAAGGATATTTAA
Organism: Candidatus Hodarchaeota archaeon; assembly: GCA_048887165.1. Taxonomy (GTDB): domain Archaea; phylum Asgardarchaeota; class Lokiarchaeia; order Sigyniarchaeales; family SOKP01; genus SOKP01. The sequence continues at coordinate 7,555 of JBHLJZ010000047.1, forward strand.
TGGCATTCCCAAAAAATAAACAGCTTTTTGTTGGACCTTGGATTGTAGATACTGAAGAACCAAACCCACTTATCCTTCTTGAAAGTTTGGTATATAAGAAAAAAACTAAACTTATTATTGGAATTCTCGAATCAAATCATAAAGCTTTAGCGCTTTTAAAGTCTCTTTCATTTAAAATTTTTAATTATTCAATAAGAATGTATCTTGGTGATCCTTACATACCATCAAACGGTATTATTGCAATAGCAGGACCTGATAGGGGCTAAAAATAATATTTCATAATATATCAAGATATTATATAGATAATCGTAATAATTCGTGAAAGGCTGGTTTCACGAAGAATTAATTAACTGTTAAAATTTAAATGATATTTAATTTTTAAAACATTATAAAAAATGAAAGAATGAAAGAATATGGAAAATAAATACTGTAGAGTAATTAAAGACTATAAATCTCCTTTTCCTAATCCATTAATCCTTAAAAGAGGAGAGAAATTGCAAATAGAAGATAAAGAGTCCGAATGGCATGGTTGGATATGGTCTATTACTAAATCTGGGCAATCAGGCTGGATTCCTGACAATTATCTTAAAATAAGTGGGAATACTGCTGTCTTATTGAAAGATTATAATGCTACAGAATTAACAGCATCTGTAGGGGAAATTTATCTAATTGAAGATGAAGAGAGTGGATGGGTATGGGTAACTTCTGAAAATGGAAAATATGGTTGGATCCCTTTAGAAAATGTTGAAATTCTTTAATAAATTAAAGTTAAAATAAGTTATTAAAAATAAAAAAAAGTGATATTAAAATCCTTTTTCATTTCTTATTATTAGATTGATCTAATCTTCAGTAATGGTAATAGCTTCTTCAGGGCATTGGGTTTCACAAGCTCTACAACCTACGCAATCATCTCTGTTCTCTTCGATTACATTAACTTTTCCGCCTTCAGGTTCTCCAAAACATTCACTTGGACATACTTCATAACAAGTTCCACACCCACTGCAAGCATCTAAATCTAGCTCAATTCCGAAACTCATTTTTTTTCTCTCTTTTATATTTATTCAATAATAGTATATATCAGTAATTATCAGAATAATGTAAAAAATTTAAATTTCTTTGTTATTTTGGTTTATGTTAAATTAAGAATTTGACTAAAATCTAACATCAATAATTTTTTATATAGAAATTTTAAAAAAAAAATAATAAAAAAAATTATTGATTTCTCTGTTTGAGATAAAATAAAATCGTATTGAGAAGTCCAGCAACAATAGGTCCATAGAAGCCTATATCAGGCCACCAATCATAAGCTATATAAGCTATTCCAAAAGATGTAAGTCCTATAATCGTAAAGATGAATGTCAACCCCGCTAAAATTAAACCGTATTTAGTAGTGTCTTTTGAGATAAATTTATTTGGTAATAAATTATTTAACGAGATAATAATCTGAAGTATCAAGAGGATTATGATAAAGATCTGAGAGATATAATCTAATATCGTACTATTTTCACAATCTAAACAAGAATAGTAATAAGTGTATCCCCCAATATATGAAGAAGCGAATGGACCAATTATGACCATTACTAAGGCAATGACACTGAGTATTAATACCAAACCTGAAAACATATCAATATTTCGTTCAGAAGACATTTTATTCACAAAATTATTTTTAGAATTAAATAGGTTTTAAAAGTAAATAAATGGAATTCTTTTTTATTATTAGTGATTGTAATTCATAATAATAACAAAATTGAACAATTTTGATAATAAAAAAAGAATGGGATTTTGATACCAAAGAACCATTATTAGGATTAGAATTTGGATCTTTGCCTGAGTGGGATAAGAAATTATTATTTGCATATTCAAAATCGGGTAAAATTTTGATCTTTAATTTAGAAGGTTTGAGATTATATGATGAAAATATAACTCAAAATTCGCCGATTTGGTGCTCCAAATTTTATGATATCGATAATGATGGCAAATATGAGTTACTTTTAGGGGGTTTAGATGGTTTATTGAGAATATTTAAATTTAATCCAGATCTTTCATTAAGACCTTACTGGGGACATCAATTTGGCTCATCTATAAGTGGATTATTAATAGATGATATAAATAATGATGGTGTGGTAGAAATTATCGCTTACTCATTAGATAAAAGTTTACGAGTCTTAAATCCTGTTGACGGTTCCTTGATATGGGGACAAGTTTTTGAAGAAGGAATTGGAGATGCTATGGTCTGGAGGGATTCTAATGATCCAAATAATCTAGAAATAATTGCATGTGGTAATGATGGAACAATAAGAATTTTCAATTGTAATAACGGGGAACTACTTTGGTTTAAAAGATTTACAGATAAAGTAAGATGTGTGGCTGAAATTAGTTCAACCAACCATAATTATATTATCTGTGGTGGTGATGATAAATTAATCCATGTTATTGACAAAAAAGAAAGAAAAGAGATAAAGAAAATTGCAATGAGTGAAGTTATTTGGAAGGCTCTTTCTTTTCCACCGAAAAGGAAAAATTTTATAATAATAAGTTCCTATTCTTTTGATTTCTTATCTAAAACTATTCCTATAGAAGATAAAGACATTAGATCAAAATTAATTTGTTTGAATGAAAATTTAAATGTAATTTGGGAAATAAAAAATATAAACACTGAAGTTTTGAAATACATTCAGACTCCAGAACAAAACTTTATCGGAATTGGTACAACTAACGGTAATTTTTTAATCATTAATGAAAAATGTGGTGAATCTTTAGCACAAATTAATAATTTTTCTTCTTTAAATGATTTTGAATTCATTTCAGAATCGTCTCAATTAATTTTATGTCATGAAAATGGTTCCATTTATTCTTACAATATTAAATAAAAGTGCTTATCTTTTTGATACATTATTAATTAATTAAATTATATTGTGTAGAATGTTTTTTCAGTGTTCAACCGAACCTTTTACTATTGAGTACAAGTTTCTAGAAAAGTTTATTTTTTCTTGTCATTGGCAATATCTTCGAAAGTATAACTTATTTGGGCATCATGGATTAGGGTGGGGTTTTGCTTACATCCCCGAATACGATATCAATAAACTTATAATAAAAAGAGATATAAATCCGATTTACCATTCAGATTGGAAGAATTTATCCAACATTAATACGAAATTTCTTCTAGTGCACGCAAGAAAATCATATCCATGGAAAAAAGAATATAATAATGTTCATCCAATCAACATAGGAGAAAAATATTTAATTGCTCATAATGGTGTAATAAAGAATTCATCTTTCCCAAAATTAAATAATTTTAAATTGGAATCGATTAATAATTCAACTGATCTTGATACAAGGAAATATTTATGCTTTATTTTAGATAAATTAAAAGAGAATCTAAATTTAAAAAGAACTTTGGAATCTATTTTTAAAGTACTAGAACTAGGAGCTGGTGCGAATGCTTTTTTATTTAACTCAACTGAATGTAATGTAATAAATCATCACAATACTAATTTTAATGGTAGGCACCATACTTTATTTATTTCTAAAACTAAATCTCAAATCTTTGTTTCTACTTCTCCTATAAAACCAAATGCTAAGGAAATTCCAAATAGATCTTTAATTCAAATTAGTTTAAAAGATCTTTCACTAAAAATGCAAAAATTAAGAATGTAATATTTAAAAACAATAATTTTAAAATAAAAAAATAAAAATGTTTATAAATTGTACTTTTTTTATTCTCCACTTTCTTCTGCTTCTTCTTCAGCGGCAAGTTCTTCCTCAAGTTCTTCTAAAGGAACAGGAGCAGGAGTGGTGAGCATACTATATCCAATCCAAATGGCGATAATAGAAATCAAAATAACGATTAGCCATAAAGGAAGTACCACAAACAATCTCCAATCAAGCCAATCATGACCAAATATCAAAAATAAATTATCCCAATTTGGATTATTTCCAAGGGTCTCAAACCATAAGTCAATAATGCTTCCCATAGTGTAGACAATGGCGATAAGGATGCCGACAACCATAACTATTAGTCCAATGATCTTATCTTTTGCCATTTTTAATCACTCTTTACTTTTTCTGATACATCTTTAAGATTATAAGCAACTTATAATTACTTAATATTACTATTTAAAAAGTGATTCAATTAAAACCATTCGATACAAATTAATTGATTTTAATTGTGATGATCCACAAATAGTAAATTAAGATACATTATATGACTTAAAAATACCCAAAATGAATTATTTTAGTAGCCTAGACCCAAAAGATTATGTCTTAATAATTGGGTCTAGCAATATGGACCTTAATATTTACGTAAAAAGACTTCCAAAGCTCGGAGAAACTGTTACAGGAGGGACATTTAAACAATTTCTGGGAGGAAAAGGAGCTAATCAAGCAGTTGCTTCAGTTAGATCTGGATCAAAAACATATTTCATTGCCAAAATAGGTATAGACACTTTTGGAGATCAAATGGTTTCTCAACTGAAAAAAGAAGGAGTTAATATTGATAACATAATTAGAGATTCTCAACAAGCGAGCGGTGTGGCTTTTATCATGATCGATGAAAATGGAGAGAACATAATTAGTGTCGCCCCAGGAGCAAATGTTAATTTAAATGTTGAAGATATACAAAAAAATGCGGATCTTATAAAAAGAGCAAATTCTTTAGTAGTTCAAATGGAAATTCCAATGAACACCATTCAAGAAATATATAAAATTGCGTCTGAAGGAAATTTAATAAAAATTTTGAATCCTGCTCCTTTAAAACCTATTCCCACTAATATACTGAAAAACATTGATATAATTATACCAAACGAAGGAGAGTTATATCAACTACATTCTTTATTAGGATTTGAAGAACCCTCTAGTAATGGATTAGAAAAAATAAAACAAGTTTCTGAAGATATTACGAGAACAGGAGTCAGAATTGTTATTACTACCCTTGGTGTGAAAGGTGCCATTATTTATCAATCAACTGAGGATCTACTAACTCTACTTCCAGCTTACAAGGTTCAAGCAGTTGATACAGTAGGAGCTGGAGATTGCTTTAATGGAGTATTAGCAAGTAAGCTTAATCAAGGAAAAAATTTAATTGAAGCTGTGAAATATGCTATTTCTGCAGCTTCCATTGCAGTAACAAGAAAAGGTGCACAAGAATCGATGCCTTTTATAAATGAAATTGAAGAACGTTATAAAAAATATAATAAATTATTCAATTAGAATCTTTATCATGTTAAAAGAATTTATTAAATCAGGACGCGGTACAAACTTAAGACAAAATGGCTTAAAGAAGTTAAGAATTTCAATTGATGTGATTAACTTATTTGATATATTTTTGATCAATGGAACAAATTTTTTAACCGAAAATCTAAAAAAATCAGATTTTATCATAAAACCCAATCATTATTATATGCTAATTAACAAAAAAGATGATGAGATCAAAGTTAGATATAATTATGATATCTCGGATCATAAAGTAATCTATAACCCTTATAAATATGAGGATTTGGAAAAAAAACCGTTCAATTCTCAAAAATTCATTAAAAATCATAATGTTCCAGAAGGATTTATTAACATTTTATCCAAATGGTATAGCATTAAATTTACTTATCCGGATCATAATTTGATATACATAAAACCTGAGATGGGCATTTCTATACAGATTCATCAAAATAGAAGTGAAAAATGGGAGATTTTAGGAGGTAACCCAATAATTATTAATGGTAATCGAATACATTATTTTGTAGAAGAAGGTATAAAATTTGAAAACCATAAAATGATGTATCATTCGATAATCAATCCAAATAAGGATCCAGATAAATTCGTTATAATTAAGGAAGAATGGACCGGTAAATTCGACGAAAATGATATAAATAGAGTGTATAATCCAAATAATTATCATTAATAATTAAAAAAAAAAAGAAATTTAAACAATCAATTGATTCGATAAAATAATAAGTTGCAAGATCTTCTGGAAGATCTTCAAGTCAACAACCAGCCTTTTAAATTTTATGTTTTTTACTTCTCTTGTTTTAATAAAATTAAAATTTAATAGATAACTAATCCTCTTACACGTCATAATAATAGTGTAAAAATTAAGTAAAATATATTAAATGGAACAAACAGATTGATGGAAAAATGGCTCCGAATGAAGAACTCAATGAAAAGGAACTAGAAGAATTAGAAGAAGAAGAACCTTCTGAAGAAATTATTGAAGAAATTGACGAAGAAGAAGGATCGGAAGGATTAGATACTGAAAAAGAATTAGATCGCTTACGCTTCCATTATCGTGGCTATACTTTAGAAGAACTAAAGAAAATGAATATGGATCAATTTATACAATTACTACCAGCAAGAGCGAGACGGTCATTGAGGCGAGGATTACCCCCAAGACAAAAGAAACTGCTTGAAAGGTTAAGAAGAGCATATAGAGCTAAAAAGCGAGGTAAAGATCTTCTTACTCGAACACACGTTCGAGACATGTTAATCTTTCCAGAAATGGTAGGATTGAAAATAGGTATTTATAATGGACAATCTTTTGAAGTCGTAGAGGTAAAGCCAGAAATGATTGGCCATTATTTAGGAGAATTTTCTTTAACGAGAAAAAGGGTACAACATGGAAGCCCAGGAATTGGAGCAACGCGATCAAGTAAATATGTTCCATTAAAATAATAAACATAATAAAAAAATCAAGATGAATTAAAATGCCAAACTGGGGATATTCATTCACAGAACAAAAATATGATGCCGATAGATTGGCTAAGGCATCAGGTAGAGATTTGAGAATAAAACCTAAGCATGCTCGAGAAATTTGTGCCGTTATAAAAGGGATGAAATTAGAGCAAGCAAAAAGCTATTTAGAAAAAGTTATACAATTAAAACAATCGGTTCCTTTCAGAAGATATAAAAAAAAGCAAGCACATAGGAAGGATTTAAAGCAATTTAAATGGTACGCTGGTAGATATCCTCGAAAAGCAGCAGCTCGTATTTATGAAATTCTTAGTTCTGTTGAATCAAACGCAGAATATAAAGGATTAGATATAGAGTTATGCAGAATTATTCATGCTGCTACTCATAGAGGAAGATTAATAAAAAGATATATACAACGTGCTCACGGTCGTTCATCAGCAAAATTTAAGCATTTAAGTCATGTTGAGATTGTAGTATATGAATTTCCCAGTTAGGTATATAATAAAATTATAATAATTAAAAAGATTGGTAAAAAATATTGCCGTTATCCAAACATTTCATTGAGCAGGGTATTAAATTAATGCAAATAAATGAGTATCTAAGATCTGAGCTAGTTAGAGCAGGATTTGCAGGTGTAGACCTCCAGAAGACTCCCCTTGGAGTTCGTATCACTCTGAAAACAAGTAGGCCAGGACTCGTAATTGGGAAGGGAGGAAAGCGAATTCAAGAGATAACAGATGTTCTCCAAGAGCGTTTTGGACTTGAAATGCCCCAAATTGAAGTAGAAGAAGTTCCTAATCCAGATTTAGATGCACAAATAATGGCTGAACGATTAGCTTACTCTTTAGACAGAGGACGTCACTATCGTCGAGCAGGTTACTACATCCTGAGAAAAGTAATAGATGCTGGGGCACGAGGAGTAGAAATTATCATCTCCGGTAAAGTTACAAGCCAGCGAGCTCGTACCCAGATATTTCGTGCTGGTACGATGAGTAAATCAGGCCAACCTGCCCAAGAGGGAGTGGATAAGGGTGTAGCTCAATGTATACAAAAATCGGGTGTTTTAGGAGTTATTGTAAAGATTATGAGTGCTGATACTAAAATGGGTGATGACATTAAGATTAATGATGATAAGTTAAGTAAAGCTCAGGCAAAAGCAGAAGCAAGAACAGCTAAAACTAGAGTTGAAGTAATTGCAGGAAAAGATATTCAAATAATAGAAGAGGAAGGAGAACTTAGTGAGGAAGATCGAGAGCTATTGGATGAAGTTGATGAGGAAGACATTTCAGAAATTTCACTAGAACCATCAGAAGAATCTGAAAAGGTTTCTAAAAAAGAAGGAAAAAAGAAAAAGTAAAAGAAGGGTCTGATCTAATATGGTTGATATATTAACAGCTAAAAAAATTCGAGAGATGGATGAACGAGAAAGAGAACGAACATTAGTTAATTTAAGAGAAGAATTGATGTTATTATATAGTATGCAAACAGGTGGAGGTCTATCTGATAATCCCGCAAAAGCAAAATTGTTAAGGAAGCAAATTGCAAGGATCCTAACAGTCAATAATGAGGAAAAGTAATGATTAGCCCAAAATATTTGATATATCATGATTTAATAGGATTCCAAGTTTATGCTAAAATTAAATCAAAAACTAAAAACTTGGAGTTCAAAGATATAGGTATTGTTATTGATGATACCCAAAATATGTTAATAACAAAAAAAAAAGAAAGAATAAGAAATTATATAAAAAAGAATTATATTTTCAGGTTTGACTTAGGTAGAGATATGCTGGAAGTAAACGGTCTGAAGATAGTAGGACTTCCTGAAAATAGATTAAGAAGCTTAAAAAAGAAAAAATGGTTGAGAAAATAAAATGAGTATTCGAAATATTGGTATTCCTGGAGTAAATCCCCCAAAAACCAAGGAATGCAATGATCTAAACTGTCCTTTTCATGGAAATACAAGAATAAGGGGAAAAATTACCAAAGGTGTAGTAGTGAGTAAAAAATCTAGGAATACTGTTGTTATTAGACAGGATTATGTTCAATTTGTTAAAAAGTATCAACGATATGAGAGACGTAATTCACGTCTTGCATGTCATTTACCAGAATGTTTAAGAAATGAGATTAATCTTGGAGATTTAGTTAGAATAGGAGAAAGTAGAAAAATTTCAAAAACAAAATCATTTATTGTATTAGATAAAATTACAGCTGAGGTGGAATAAATGGGAACTCGTAGAAAAACAGGACGTAAAAAGATGGTACAAGCTAGAACTAGCTATGGACTACAAAACGGAACAAGAATATTTATAACTGACAATTCTGGTGGAAAAATCGCCCAAATTATAAATGTTGATCATGCAAAAACAAGATTAAGAAGATTACCAAAAGCAACTGTAGGTTCAGTATGCTCAGTTACTATCAAGAAAGGTCGTCCAGATATGAGAGGCAATATAATGAAAGCAGTAATAGTCCGACAAAAAATGGCATATAAAAGAATAGATGGGACACGATTGTGCTTCGAAGATAATGCAGGTGTAATAATTACTAAAGAAGGAGATCCTAAAGGTACTGAAATTAGAGGACCAATTGCTAGAGAAGCTGCGGAATTATTTCCTCGATTAGCCTCAATATCATCCTTAATAATTTAATAAAATAAAGGAATTGTGAAAATTATGAAAGTTAGATCAAAACTTCCTCGGGTACAAAGAAAAGCATTGTTTAATTACAATAATCATCAAAGATCAAAATTATTATCAACGAGAATAGCGGATTTTTTAAGAGAAGAATATGGTATTAAAACTCTTCCACTCCGGATTGGTGATCAAGTTAGAGTAGTAAAAGGAGAATTTAAGGATTTTGAAGGAGAGGTTACAGAAATTCTTAAGAATCAAAGAGCAAAAATTAAAGAAGCAGTTTTTGAAAAAGTAGATGGCACACAATTTCATCCAGCTATACACATCTCAAATCTAGTAATTACTAAATTTAAGGATGAAAAGAAAATGGATCCTTGGAGAGCTAGTATGATAGAGAGAAAAGCAATATATGGTATTAGAGAAGAATTACTTGAAGCACCAAAAAAACAAAAAGAGCAAGGTGAAAAATAAATGACTAGACATGGTGGGCAAAAAACTTTAAAACGTCTTAATACTCCTAAATATTTGCAAATTAAAAAGAAACATGGTAGATTTTTTGTTAAACCATCACCAGGGCCACATTCTAGCCGGTTTTGTTTACCACTGCTTCATATTGTAAGAGATCTACTTAAAATTGTTAATAGTCATAGAGAAGCAAAGAAATTAATAGGTTTAGGATATTTCAAGGTGGATGGAAAAGTAGTTAAAGATAAATCTTATCCTGTTGGGTTAATGGATGTATTAAGTATAGAAAACATGAAGAAATATTATCGCATTCTTCCAGATTCTCATGATGGATTAATCTTACATGAAATATCAGAAAAAGAAAGTAATTTTAAATTATGTAGGATCATTCAAAAAACAACCATTAAAGGAGGCCATATTCAACTAAATTTGCATGACGGAAGAAATATTCTTCTTCGAGTAAAAGATCCAAAAAATCCAAAAGAAGATGTTTATAAAAGAATGGATGTATTGAAAATTTCAATACCTGATCAAGAAATTCTTAAATTATTAAAATTTAAAGCAGGAAACTTAGCAATTATTATGTCCGGAAAAAATATCGGTCAAATCGGAAAAATTATCAATATTTTAAAACGGTTTGGACCAAAAGCAAGCACAGTTTCCATTCAACATAATTCAGAACATACTGAAACATTATATGACTATACTTTCATAATAGGAGAAGATCAATCAGAAATTAATTTACCAAAAATTGAAAATTAATAATATAAATAATTTATGTGAGCAAAATGTCAACTAAGGCTAAAGGTAAAACTCAAAGGACTGAAACAAAAGAATTTGATGTACTTTGGAATAATCCAATGAAAAGACCTTTTTTAGAGAAATTGGTTTTAAATATTGGTGTGGGCGCTGGAGGTGAAGAATTAGAAAGAGCAGCAACTGTTTTAGAGACTATAACTGGAAAAAAGCCTATAAAAACACTTTCGAAGAAAAATGTCAAAGAATTTAATTTGCGAAAGGGACGTCCTATCGGAACCAAAGTTACAATAAGAACAAAAGAAGCTGAAAAGCTATTAAAGAGACTATTAATAGTAAATAACAATAAAATTTTACGCAAGAGTTTTGATAATTATGGTAATTTTGGGTTTGGAATCACAGAACATATAACTATACCAGGAATTGAATATGATAATTTAATCGGTATATGGGGTTTGGATGTTGTTGGAAGAATTGTTAGACCTGGGATGAGAGTTAAATACCGAAAAAAAGGAAGATCTAAAATTTCTAAACACCATTACATTTCTCGAACAGAAGCTCAATATTACTTAGAGAAAAATTTTGGGGTTCAATTAGTTGATAAATTAGATTTAGATTTTATGTAGAATTAAAAGATTAAATGATAATTAAAGAAATAAGGATGATTTTATTGCCACAAGGAAAAAATAGCGGTAAAGGTCAAAGATCATGCAGAAGATGCGGAACCCATAGAGCACTAATTAGAAGATATGGATTGTACATATGCCGTAGATGTTTCTATGAAATAGGAAAAGATATTGGTTTTCATCGATATGAATAATTAAATAGAATTTTAAGAGTGAAAAAAATGACAAATACTTTAAGTGACGCGTGTAATGTTTTGAAGAATGCAGAAAGAGCAAAAAAGAAAGAAGTTGTTATTAGCCCTGCTAGTACACTAATTCAAAAAGTTTTACGGATATTTCAACAACATGCATATATTGGTGAATTTGAAAGATATGATGATGGTCGTCAAGGAAAATTTAAAATTGCTCTATTGGGAAAGATAAATGAATGTAAGGGGCTTATGCGTTTAAATTATAAAATTTCTCAATTTGAAACATTAGAGCGAAAATTATTACCAGCTCCAGGATTAGGTATAATAATATTAACTACTAATCAAGGAATTATGACTATTAAAGAGGCAGAGCAAAAACAAATAGGTGGCATGACCTTATGTTATATTTATTAAAGATTGATAGGTGATATATTATAGTAAAAACTGCATTTGTAAGGGAAGAATTAGAAATACCTAAGGGTGTTAAGGTTACTTTAGATGGAAATCATCATATAACAGTAAAAGGACCAAATGGACAAATTACGAAAGATTTTTCTCATATTAGAGGTATAAAAGTTATGATTCAAGATAATAAAATCATTTTTTCCACTTACTTCCCTAAAAGTAATACATTAGCATTAACTAAAACAATTTATAATTTAATTAAGAATTTAATCATTGGAGTTCAAAAAAACTATAAATATTATTGTAAAATTTGTTATAGTCATTTTCCATTTAACGCAGAGGTAAATAAGAATAAAAATGAAATACATGTTGTTAATTTCTTAGGAGAAAGAGCACCAAGAATTACTAAGTACTTAAATAATGTCACTGTAGAGATAGATGGAGATAATATAGTTTTAATAGGTCCAGATAAAGAAGCTCTGGGTCAAACAGCCGCGAATCTTAAAAGAACTTGTAGAATAAGAAAGAAAGATCCAAGAGTTTTTCAAGATGGTATTTATCTATACAAAATTCAACTCGAAGATGAAATTCTTTGGCAAATAAAATAAGAGTGGTGAGTTTAATGGAGCAAAAAAGATTATTGAAAGTTAGAAAAAAAAATAATAAGAAAAGACCTTCTTTCAAGAGAGTAGAATCTTGGAGGCTTAAAAGAGTTAAAGATTCTTGGAGAAAAGCAAGAGGTATTGATTCAAAAACTCGAAAAAAGACAAAAAGTGGTGTAAAATCTCCAACAGTAGGATACAGAAATCCTAAAAAAGTAAGAGGTCTGCATCCATCTGGTTATGAGGAAGTCAGAATTTTTACCAAAAGCGACCTAATTGGCTTAAGTAATAAAAAGCATGCGATAAAAATAGCAGGTAAATTAGGAGCAAAAAAGCGAATCAATTTGATTGATTATGTTCAAAATAGAGGATTTAAAGTTCTTAATATAGGAATTTCACAGAGAGAATTAGAAAGTTTAGAATCGATGTTAGAGACTCCTATTGAAGATGAAGAGTATATCGATACTGAAGATCTAGATGAAATAATTGATGAGGATTAATTAAATAATTATGTGATAATTTATGAGTTTAAAAGCCCAAAAAAGGATAGCAGCAGAAATTCTTAAGTGTGGAGAAAATAGAATTTATTTTGATCCATATTTAATAGAGGACATAAGAATGGCTATTACGCGGGAAGATATTCGTAATCTAATTAAGGAAGGTGTGATTAAGAAGGCATATAAAAAAGGTATATCAAAATTCCGAAAAAATCTTCGACATGAAAGGAAAAAGAAAGGACGAGCACGAGGCCTAGGAAAAAGAAAAGGAAGCAAATACGCAAGAAATCCAAAAAAGATAGCTTGGATGAAAAAAATTCGTCCTCAAAGAAGAGAATTGAAAAAATTAAGGGATCGTAAATTAATTACAACACCTACTTACAGAAAATTATATAAAAACGCTAAAGGTGGTATGTTTAATAGTGTTGCACAAATGCATCGCTATATTAAAGATAATGAGTTAATGAGAAGGGGAAGATAAAAATTGGCTAAGGGACCGAGATATAGAAAATCTTTTCGAAGAAGAGAGGAAGGTAAGACAAATTATCATAGAAGATTAAAGCTAATTAAATCAAAAAAGTTAAGAGTAGCTATAAGAGCTTCGAATAGTCATATAAGTATTCAAATAATCCAATCAAATATCGGAGGGGATAAAATATTGATTTCCGCTTATTCTAAAGAATTGTTAACGAAGTATGGTTGGAACGTGAATACAGGTAATATACCTGCCGCATATTTAACTGGATATTTAGCGGGATTACGGGCTAAAAAGAATAATATTAAAGACGCTATTCTGGATTTAGGAATCTTTTACCATAGGAATAGAATTTTAGCGGCTTGTAAGGGTATAATTGATGCTGGGATGGAAATCCCTTATCGTGAAGAATTTTTTCCAGAGAGTTTAGAAGTAAGGATAAAAGGTGCTCATATAGAAGAATTTGCTAAAAAACTAAAAGGTGAAGATCCAGAAAAATATGAACAAATTTTTTCAGGATATTTGAAAAAAAATAAAATTAATCCCTTAAAAATAAGTCAAATTTTTTCAGATACCATAAAAACTATTGAAAATAATGCTTAATAGAGTGAATTAAATTGAGTCGATTAAGAAATATTGAAGAAACATGGGTTCCAAGAACAAAACTTGGTGAATTAGTTCAACAAGGATTAATAACTTTAGATAAGATTTTCGCTAACAATCTAGTTGTTAAAGAAAAAGAGATTATAGATATTCTTTTACCACAATTATCAGAAGACGTAATAAAAATTTCCATGGTGCAACAAATGTCTGCGAGTGGTCAAAGAAGCAAATTTAAAGCAGTCGTGATAGTAGGAGCTGACGGATTTATCGGAGTAGGTTCAGCAAAAAGTAGAGAAGTTGGACCTGCAATAAGGAAGGCAATCGATAAAGCAAAATTATCTGTTATACCTGTTTTAAGAGGTTGTGGTAGCAGGGAATGTGGTTGTGGTGGGACTCATAGTGTACCTTTTAAAGTAGATGGGAAATGTGGCTCAGTACGAATTCAATTGATTCCAGCACCCGCAGGAGTGGGATTAGCTAGTGCAGATAAAGTTAAACAAATTTTAAAATTAGCAGGAATAGAAGATATATGGAGTAAGACATTTGGAGATACTAGAACAAGTGAAAATCTTGTGAAAGCAACTTTTAATGCGCTTAAAAATGCTCATAAATTCAATTTCAACTTATAATTTTTAAGTGGTGTATATGATGGCTGAAAATGAAATATTTGTAAGGAAAAAGTATAAAATAAAAAAGTTTAAGGAACCTTTATTATACTTTGCTATAAGAATTAGAGGCGCTCCAGGAATGAGACATATAATTGAAGATACTCTAAAGATGTTAAGAATGCATAAAACTAATCATGGAGTTTTGATATGGGGCGAACCAAGCTATGTTGGGATGCTAAATAAATGCAAAGATTATATTGCTTATGGAGAAATAGACGAAAAAACTTTAGTTAGATTATTAAGAGTTAGGGGAAGAATAGAAGGAAATAAACCACTTACAGATGACCATATAAAGAATTTAACAAAATATCAAAATATAAAAGAATTTGCAAAAGCATTAATGATTGGTGAAATTCAATATAGGATAAAGGATATTAATAAAATTAAACCAGTCTTTCGATTACACCCACCAAAAACAGGCTATAGAGGATCTATAAAGAAACACTATAGAGAAGGGGGTAGTCTCGGCTATGTTGAAAATTATATAAATGAATTAATTCATAAAATGATTTAATCCATTGGTGGAAAAGATGAGGAAGCATTCAAGAAAAATAAGAAAAAAGAGAGGAACTCGTACCTGTGGTTATGGTAGAGTAGGACAGCATCGTAAAACAGGCCAAAGAGCGGGAAGAGGAAAAACAACCCAATGGAAGAAGAGTAAAAAATCTTATTATCTTAAACAAAAAGAACTGGGTTTTCCTGATCCTGACTGGGATATGGGTAAGAAAGGTTTTAAAAGGCCCCAAGATGTTCTACGCATTTATAATGTTAATAACTTAAATATAAAGGATTTAGATCATAAAATCGAGGATTTAACTAAACAAAACAAGGCAACTAAATCCGGAAATACATACACCATCGACTTAAATGATATAAATATACAAAAAATTCTAGGTCGTGGTGAAATTAATAAAAAGATTAATATCACAGTAAATAAAGCTTCAAAACGAGCTATAGAAAAAATCGAATCCGCAGGAGGAAAAGTTACAGTTTTAACTGAAACAAAATAAGTTTAAGCTTTTTTTTGCTTAAAGAATTTACTCCCATTTAATTTTTATCAATTTATTAATCTAATATTTTTTGTACTATTTGAATTAAGCCAGGGAGTAAGAATGTAAAACCAAAAATATTTCCAATCAAATGGATGGTTGTAAAAATTATTCCCGTCATATATGTCGCAATAAAATATTCAAAAGTAATAGAAACTAAAAATCCGCTTATTGCTGTACTTATTATATCATAAATAAAAGTAATTAATGCTCCTATAAACCCAAAAATAATTATTATTGGAAAAACATATAAATCTTCTTTTGGTTTAAAGTATCTTTTGGTATTTAAAAAATTTCTTGTAAAGCTTCCCGCAAGCCCCGTTAAAGAATAATGGATTATTTGATAAATAAAAAGCGGAATTGGTGAAGCCCCCAGCGGATTAAAAAAAGTAAATATAGAGGAACTCAATAAACCGACTGTAAATCCTCCTTTTTTGCCTAGTATAAAACCTGATAAAAATATAGTAAGTGTGAACATCTCAATATTTGGTATGTAAGCTAAGAGATATCCCAATACTACTGATAAAGCTGAAAAAATACTTATTAATGCAATACGGTATGTTGTATTCTCAGTCCATACACTATGGTTTAAAATCTCATGATTAATCCTGGAATTTTCCTTTAAGGCGACTTCAACAGGTATGATATCATTTTTTTGATTTAATTGTCCCATACTTTATTGCCAGAATTTTTGGTTAAGTAATTAAAAATTAAACTCATTTGGAATTAGATGAATTTTTTATATTAAGTTTAATAATATAAGAATTATTTTAAATTTATAGGATAAATTTCCTATTTAACCCAAAGATCACATAAATAATTTGACACAAATGTATATATATTAAAGTAACTTAATTTTTCCTTAAAATTTTTTGAAGTGGTTTTATGACTAAAGTAGAAGTTAAAATAGAAATTAGTTCTACACCTAAGAGAATTTTTGAAGTTTTAACTAACCTATCTTTAATTGCTAAATGGAATATTACACTTAAAGAAATAAATCAGCTTGGTCCAGATAAACATGAAGTAAAATCAACTACAGGAGATTTTATATCAACAGTTACAGAAAGAATAGAAAATGAAAAGATTTCATTCGACGTAGAGAGTGCAGATTTTAACGCATACGGTTATATTTTAAAAACCAAAGGTGACGTAACAGAACTTTGTTATTGGGTCGATTATAAAATAGTAGAGCATGAAAAAATATTGAAGCGTGCACTAACCTATCTTTTAAATCATTTGAAAAATTTTGTCGATTTTCTTGAAGATGGGGGAGACCCGGATGATTATGATAAAAGCCAGATTCTAGTAAGTGCCTAAATCCTTGAATTACTTGTAAAATTCAACATTAATAAAATCTTTTTTTGTTTTTATCTTATCTTTTAGTAATTACTTTTTATGAAGAAAAAATAAGCTGTTATATACCAATCATGTGAATCATACTTGTCTCTTGTTTAAATAATCTAATACTGCTTCTTCAAATTCAAGTTTCAAAATAGCTTTAAATATTGGATGACGTTCATTAAATTGCATGCGTTCAATTCCGGAGTATATATAATATGAATTTTCTTTCCTTAAAATTTCAGAAAAAGGTATACTAATATCAGAAACTATTTCTAAAATAGATTTTTCATTTTCCATTTGTAAGTCAATAATATCTATTTCTTCCTTTTGGATTATTCCTGAACTCATTTTATTAAAATTTCAATTATTAATTACTTTCTAATAAAATTCTATACTCAACATAAAATTAATGATAAAAAATTGAATGACTCTGAAAATTTAGAAATTTCTAAAGTGTTAATTAAAACCCCAAACTTTTTTCAACAAACATTTAGCATCTGCCCGGCTACTATAAGTCAAACTTTTCAAGTTTTTTCTATTAATTTCATAGTAATCTAAAGGTATATCTTTCATTAAGTTTAAAACAATAATTAGTGCATCTTTTATTAAAGCCTTATTTTTTGTAGCTTCTAAAAGATTCATTAATCTAATTAGCATATTACATTGCCATAAGGTTAAATTATAATTGTTATGAAAATGTTTTAAATAACTTTCAAAAATTGCTTTAAATAACCTTTTTTCAAAATCTTTAATCACATCACAATTATTTAATGATCTTTATATCATCCACGGATTTTTATTCGATTGATAATCTTTATATTTTATTTCTAATTTAATTTAAATAATTATGGAAGATTAGGAAAGTTATCCTATTTCTTCATACAATTTTGTAAATAGAAAAAAAGAAATCGATTAAAAATGACAGCTAAAAGGCTTTCAGTTTATTTCATTAGTCTTTTTATAATATTCTGTACTTTTTCCGCTGCATTTCCAATTGGAAAAGCTAGTATGGTTATTCCTGAAAAATATTCCCAGGAATTAGATCTTAATCAACCATATATATACAATGTAACACAATTTGATTCAAAATTTACTTGGCTCAATTTAACTTATAGCTCTAGAGGAGATGCAATTACAAATCCAGGAGGCATGATAATTGTTAATTTTACAGGTTTTTATAATGATCCTTCTGCATTTGGGGCTTCTTGTTTTAGTAATCCAATTCCCTATATCAATATCACATTCATGGAAAATTTAACTAATGTACTTGTAACTAACACGACGTTCTTTAATGTTTCTAATAGCGAAGCAGGTTTGTCATTAGCGATTGGTTATAACTCATTTCACTCTGGATTTTTAATTCAAATTAATAATATAACTAACTTAAAGACTTTAGCAGAAGAACAGGTATTAGAGAGCGGATTCTTACCAGGAGATTTGAGTTTTAATGAATATGACTACATGGTCGAATTTATTTTTAGACAAAATAATAAGAATCAGAACAGCACAATGATATATGATAAAGCTACGGGAATTTTAGTTTATAGTGAAGTTCAAAGTGTCTTTGGGCCTGATCTTGAAATTCAATTAAGTGATTATGAATTAAATTTTCAAAAAACATCACCACGGATTTCATCTTTTCCATTATGGATTTTTTTTGTAGTAATAACTACGGTTTCAACATTAATAACTTTTGTATTAATAAGGAAAATAAAAATAAGAAAAATTTTTTAATTTTTTTTTTAATAATGAACCTAAACCATGAATAAAAAATTAAAGTTGTTTGCTATAGTAATTGCTGGAATACTGAGTTTTTCAATACTTTTTCTAATTAATTATAATTTACATTACAATCTCAAAAGTCCTCTAAAGCTAACTGTAAATGGTATTTCATTAATAGTAGATTATAAGAATGGAACTATAAAAACGCATTATAATTTCTCCTTAGACAATGGAAAAACAACAGCATTTGATGCACTTCAAAAATGGTGTGATATTGATTATGTTGACTATGGATGGGGTATTATTGTTGTTGAAATAGATAATATTAGGGGAGATTGGATTTATATGGTTAATGATTATACACCAAACGTAGGCTCACCAGCTTGGCCCTTAAATAACGGAGATGAGGTTAAATGGCAGAGAAATTGAAAGAAATCTTTATTAATTAATTTAAAAATTAGGTCCACTTTCTTGAGTTGGTATCTGTCTCAAAACGGACTCCATATCTTTAAAAGCTTTTCGGATCTTATGAAAATAATATCCTAATTTATAGCCTTTTTTACAATTGGTAAAAAGCATAAAATTATTATCTGAAGAACCGACTAAAATTATTGTATATCCTTTTACTCCTCTTATAACAATCTCTCTCAATTCTCCTTGGCCTAAACCTGTACTAATCTTCTCTCCTAAAGAAATTAAGGTAGCAGGACTTGCACTATAAATGTCTGCCACAACATCAGCTGTTTCAGAACTAGCGATCCTTAATCCTTGTTTTGAAACGATAGCTGTCCCTTCTAAATCAGTAGAACTCTCTAATTGTTCTAAGTTGCGCATTAGTTCAGATAATACTTCTTGATCAATATTAATTTCAGAAGATTGAATTCTTTCCATTTTTTTAACCTCACTTAATTATATAATTAATTTTGAACATTTAAATCTTTTTTACGCTTTAACTGAAAACTTCTTAATTCCTTCAAAATAACAAATTCTCCTTTTTTTATCTCACTCTTATCAGTTTTACTTTCAATACCAACAATAACTGCGCCTTTAGTTCCAAATGGTCCTAGAATTTTAGTAAATGGAGGCTCTAATTTTCGTCCTGTAATTCTCCTAGCACCATTAAGACTTCGAGCTAATCCACTACATATTATTCCTTGAGAATGCTCAAGATTTTGAACGTACCCCTTTTTAATTTTATATTTATATAATATTGGTGGCTCCTTATAGATTTTAATTAATTCAGCGGAACCCATTATTCTTAAAGTTGTTGGAGGTAAATCTAAACGACTAACTAGCATAATGAATTTTTCTTTATTTATAATTACTCGATTGTTTAACCATAAGAATGCTTTAAACTCTCTTATTTCATTCTTGATATCCATTTGAATCTTTTTTTCATACAATTCATAAAAAGGATATATATTTCCT
>JBHLJZ010000048.1:0-27342 GCA_048887165.1 Candidatus Hodarchaeota archaeon
TTACTTTTGATCTTGCCACAAATAAAATTCTCAATGAAATTGAAGGTTTCAATAAAAAAATTCAAACTATGAGTTCGAAAAATAGGTAAAAAAGGGAAAAAAAGAAGAATATTGAAAAAAAAATTAAGATTTATTTATTATTTTTTACTTTTAGGAGTTAAAAGCCCAGCCTGGCCATGTTGGAAGTAAATAATCTCCGACTCCAATTAGATCGTCAGGATATAACTTGCCAATTCTACCAGGAGGACCTGGCCAATAAGTAAAAGGAGATTTAACTATTTGCTTAACATTTCCAGGCAACCATTGAGTAAATAACGCAAGTCCATGAGGCCATCCTTCTTGAACGTCATGATTATCCGTATAGGCAAATACTGATCCAACGCTTTCTAGTGGATTTGCTGTTGTAATAGTCTCTAACTTTTGTATAATAGTGTCCGTATCAAACGACTGAGTCCCATTAATAGCCCATATTAATTGATTTAGAGCATCATAACCAGCGGTTGCAGTATAAAGGGGACTATCACCCCATTCAGCTACGTATTCATCCCACATATCAATAGTCTTTGAAGTTCTATTTGTTCTGACAACCGTTTGCATAATTGTTTCAAACGCACAATCACCATTTGTTTGACCCCAATAAGATTCAAGCTGTGATTGAACATCTATTCCAATAATCGTATAGTTCGGCTTCAATGCAGCATAAGCTTGAGTCATATACTGCCCACCTTGAGCAGAAATTACCGGGATAAGAATTTGTACTCCTGAACTATTAAGTGTGTTTAAATAAGTCGTAAAAGTTGCTGCTGCGACCGTTATAGGATAAGCTATATCATCTACGATCGTTATACCGGGATAACCTATCGCACCAGCTACTAATGGTAATTTATTAATAATTGCAGCCGCTAAGCCTATAGTCCAAGTTAGATCTTCCCTTATTATAGCTATTTTAGTTATATTTTGAGGTACGGTGGCATTAATTCCCTTTATTAATCCTGCAACCATTCCAAGAATTTCTCCGCCTAAAGCGGTTGAGTTAATAGGAGTGACTCTAAAGAAGTATTTATATCGATCATAATTACTCCCAGGATAACCAGTTAATCCTTCATCGGGATAATCTCCTGGCGCAAATCCTCGTACATTCATTGTGAATACATTAGTAGCAACACCAGTGCTCATGAAAATTATTTTGTTGTCCATTATAACTTCCTGATAAGCTAAAACGGATTCAGATCTGAATCCACCGATTAAATATTGTACGTTTTTGTAATTAATGATCCTTTGAGCAGCCGAAACGCCAGCAGTTATATCTAAACTAGTATAAGATTCTTGGGTATCTTCGTTAGTTATACCAACGTAATACTGCTTTCCCCCGACTACCACACCACCATTTTCATTTATATGTTTTGCTGCTAACCATGCTCCTTCCCACTCACCTTTACCTTGAATGTCCGTCATACCACCCAACACGCCGAATCTTATTATCTGGTCTGAAGTTATATCATTTGGGGCTCCCGGACAATCTCTATAACTCCAATTGTAAGGAGACACAAATATCCAAACAGTTATACCAACACCAACACCAATTACTGCAATTAAAACAATGGCTAGGATTCTTTTAGTTAATTGTTCCATTTTTTAATCACTTTTTAGTAAAAATTTAGATTTACATTATCTATTTCAGATAAACATATATTTAAAGATTTATAATTTTATGAGAAAAAATCATAATTTGACAAAATGTTTAAAGAGTTTAAGAATAAGCTTTTTATATTATAAACTCAAAATTATTTTAACAAAATTATTTAAAATTAGCAATCATTTAAACATTTAATATAAAAAATGAGACTTTAGGTGTCTATTTAATTTGATTGAAGAGATATTGTTTTTTGGTTTAGTTCAAGGTTCAGTTTTAGCATTATTAGCATTAGGACTTTCCTTAGTTTATGGAGTTGGAGGTGTATTAAATTTAGCGCATGGTTCATTTTATTTACTCGCAGCTTATATCTTTTATTGGTTTTTTACCTATTTAGGACAAATTGGCATATTATTAGGGATAATAATGGCCTTAATTATAACTCCCATTGTTGGTGGAGTTGCTTATTTAGGTTTAATTAAACCACTACAAGATACGCATGTTGGAGTAGTTTTAATTACATTTGGAATTGCTTTCTTTTTCGAGCAATTTGTCAAACTGGTTCCATGGAGTGATGAAATATTTCATTCTGTGCCATTTTTAATTAAAGGTTCTTTAAGATTTTTGGGTGTTCCATTTCCAGCTCATTATGGTTTATTAATAATATTTTCTTTAATCATTGTTAGTATTGTTGCTATATTTATAAAAAAGTCAAAACTGGGAAAGTCCATTCGCGCGGTCTCTCAAGATTCTGAGGCAGCACAACTCGTCGGAATAAATTCAAATAGAATTCTTATGTACACTGTGATGATCTCTGCATTTTTAGCAGCAACTGCTGCGATACTATATGTCCCCGCTGATTTTGTTGCTCCTCATATAGGTTGGTCAGTTTTAACAAATTCATTTGCTGTTGTGGTTTTAGGTGGGATGGGAAGTCTTGTAGGGAGTGTAGTTGGGGCATATATCATTGGATACGCAACAATGATCGCAAGCTATTTAATTGATCCGTCAGTTTCTTCTGTAATTCCAATAATAATCATTGTTTTCATGCTTGTAGTTAGACCGAGAGGCATATTTGGCAAAAAAGAATTACGTTATTAATTAAAATAATATCAATATAATTAAGTGATAAAAATATGGCAGGTAATGTTAAAAATAAAATAACTTCGGCTCCAGGTTATTTAAAAACATGGATAAAGACATTTAAGGGAGGACTCACTGTTTTTTGTTTAATATTGCTTTTTATTATTCCAATCTTACTTCAAAACCCATATCACTTGGGGATTTTTATTACAGCAATGATTTTTACTATTTTTGCTGCTAGTTGGGATTTTCTAGCTGGATTTGCGGGTTTAGTAAGTTTTGGGCAAGCTATGTTTCTTGGGGTATCCGCTTATTTTACAGCATATTTTTTACGAAATTTAAACTTTCCCTGGTGGCTATCAATATTGGTTGGAGCTATTGCTTCAGTTGGTTTTGGAATGCTAATTGGAATTCCTTGTTTAAGATTAAAAGGGCCATATTTAGCATTAGGAACAATGGTCTTTAGCCTGATTATATTTGACTTACTTATGATGGGAGGTTTAGCCAATATATTATTCGGTACAGAAGGAATTTCACGAGTTCCTTCAATTTTCCCTGTAGATGAAACCTATCAAGTTAAAATATACTATCTTACTCTAATTCTAACAGTGATATGTTTAGAAGTAATAATTTTTATTGGAAAATCAAATTTAGGTACCATTCTAAAGTCAATTAGAGACGATACAACAAGTTCTGAAGCTTCGGGTATTAACATTACCAAATATAAAATTATAGCTTTTATGATTAGCTCTTTTTTCGCTGGGATAGCTGGAGGTATATTTGCTATACATCTTAGAGCTGTAAATCCAGCAATATTTGGGCCCCTCTATTCTTTTTACGCTATAATAATGGCTTCCTTAGGAGGATTAGCTACTATATCAGGATCTGGTCTTGGAGCATTCTTTTTTATCTTTTTAGGAGAAGCTCTCAGACCTTTTGGCGATTATTCCGTTCTTATATTTTCAATTGTGTTAATCCTTCTTGTCCGTTTTGCTGAACATGGTATCCTAAAACCTGTATTAGAACGATTTAAAGATTTATGGGATTTTTTATTAGGGAGATAGTTTTATATTATTAAATTGGTGTTAAAATTGGGAGTAATATTAGAAGTTAAAAATTTAACGAAAAAATTTGGTGGGCTTACGGCAGTTAACGATTTTAGTTTCGAGATTAAACAAGGTGAATTTATTGGTTTAATTGGACCAAACGGAGCTGGAAAAACAACAATTTTCAATTTAATATCAGGTTTTGAAAAACCAAATTCAGGTAAAATTATTTTTGACGGAATCGATATCACAGGTAAAAGACCACACAGAATTGTCAATTTAGGAATTACACGTACATTCCAAATTGTTAGATCTTTCAAATATTTATCTTTGTTGGATAATATAACAGTATCTTGTTTATCTCCAAGAGGAAAAGATCTTGCTAAACAATATGGGATTGATGAATATGCTAGCACAATATTAGCTTCTGTGGGGCTTGTTGATAAAGCAAGAATCCCGCCAGTTATTTTACCTCATGGTGATTTAAGAAAATTAGGCATTGGTAAGGCTTTAGGTACAAACCCTCAGTTACTTCTTTTAGATGAGCCATTTAGTGGCTTATCTCATGAAGAAGCAGAGGGGATTACATCTCTTATTCAAAAATTACATGATGATGGAGTTACCATTTTCATGACGGGGCATGTACTTCGTGAACTAATGCAACTTGTACCAAGAGTAATTGCGATGCATCAAGGAAAATTTATTATAGATGGTACTCCAAGAGAGGTTGCCAATAATAAACTTGTATTAGAAGCATATTTAGGGAAAGGTGATGTTTTTGCTTGAAATGAAAAAAATTTATCATTATTATGAAAAAGCAAGAGCTCTAGAAGAAATAAATTTAAAAGTAGAAAAAGAAGCTCTTGATGTTGTAATTGGTCCTAATGGAGCAGGGAAATCTACTCTCTTAAGGGTAATTTCGGGATTAGAGGAACCAGATAGAGGTAAAATAGAATTTCTTGGAGAGAGAATTGATGGATTAAAAGCCCATAAAATAGCTAAAAAAGGGATAGCTCATTGCCCAGAACGTAGAAGATTATTCTATGATATGACCGTATTAGAAAATCTGCAGATGGGAGCATATAAATTAAAAGATAGAAAAAGATATCATGAATTATTAGAATTTGTATTTGAAATTTTCCCTAGACTTGAAGAAAGGAAAAAACAGAGAGCGGGTACATTAAGTGGTGGTGAACAACAGATGCTTGCAATTTCAAGGTCACTTATGGCAAATCCTAAACTTCTATTAATGGATGAGCCCTCATTAGGATTAGCACCGAAACTTAAGAGTGCTATTTTTGAAGCAATTCAAAAAATAAAAAGAGAAGGAACCACGGCTTTATTAGTTGAACAGGATGCCGTTTTAGCCATGGAGGTTGGTGAGAATATACACGTTCTTGAAGAGGGTAAAATTGAAATGAGGGGGACAAGGGAACAGTTAGAAAAAGAACCTCGAATTAAGAAAGTTTATTTAGGAATATGAGGTAAAAGTATTATGTCAGCCACTTTAGAGCAACTATTAAGAGATGCAAGGATTGATTTAGTTTTATCTAGAATAGAAAAAGATCCTTCCGTTATTCAAGATGTAATTAAAAATCTAGATAGCGATATAAGATCAATTCGTTTTAATGCAATTTATGTGTTAGGAGAATTAGGTGAACAATGTGGGGATAATGCAGTAAATCAGTTAATGAAATTTTGTTCAGATGAGGATTGGAGTATCCGTCGTGAAACTGTAAGAACTTTGGGAAAAATTGGGAAAATTGCTGAAAAAACAATATCAGAGTTATCTAAACTTATAGAAGATAAAGAGATAACTATACGATCTGCTGCTGTTGTTGCACTAGGGAAAATTGGCACTGCTACATTCGAATCTATCAGTAGTCTTAAAAAAGCACTTCAAGATTCAAATGAAGGAGTTAGAGCAGAAGCAGCTAAATCACTTGGATTATTAGGTGCTGATTCATATGAAGCAATTCCTAATTTAATTGTCACTATGAAAGATCCTAATTGGGAAGTAAGAACAGCATCAGCCCAAGCTATAAGTTCTATAGGGAAAAACACTGAAAAAGCGATTCCAACCTTAATCAATTCGCTTAGTGATGATGATTGGAGAGTAAGATTCAGAGCAATTAATGCACTTGCAGAAATTGGAGAAGCAGCAGTTCCTTATTTAATCAATGTTTTAAATCATAAAGATAAAGTAGTCAGAAAAGGAGCAGTAGAAGCATTAGGGGAATTAAAAATTTCAAACCCTGAAATTTTAGAAAAAATATCAAATCTACTTAATGATAAAGATGAGCAAATTAGAGGTAAAGTAGCTGATTCCCTTCGTAATATTGGCGAACCTGCCATCCCATTCATTATAAAGGCATATAACAGAAGATTCTTTCCTCTAAACTTTAATAATGCTACTAATATATTCCGTTATATAATCATCTTAGGATCACTAGGTGTATTATTTGGCCTATTTAGTTTGGTATTATCAACTACGCTTCATTTTGCTTGGATAGAAGTTATCAAAGGAATAACTTCTTTTATTAATACTTTATATTCTATATTTCTAGTTATTTTTATCGCAATAAACATCTTGTATTCTATATTTGTGATTATTGACATCATCCAATTAATTAGTGGCAATTATTTACGGTTTTTTAAGATATTCGACTATAAAAATAAGCGAAAAGTGTTATTACTTTCTTCCATTGGCGGAATTGGGATAAATAAAGAAGAACCAATAAGTTTTGTCATAAATCAACGAATGAGTAAAAAGAATTACATCAGATTAGAAGCTGCGAGGACTTTAGGGGAAATTGGAAAGGGATCTAAGGAAGCTCTAAATGCTCTAACATTAGCACTGAACGATAAAAAGCATATTGTACGACGGGAAGCAGCGCTTTCTTTAGGGAAGTTGGGTCCTTCTGCTGCTGATGCAGTACCATCTCTATTGAGTAGTTTAAAAGATAAAAATAAGGATGTCAGATGGAGAGCCACCGAAGCTTTAGGAAAAATCAATGTAAGCACAGAACAAGTAATATCTGCCTTAAGAGGATTAATTCATGATAAATGTGATTATGTTTGTGAAAGCGCAGATTTCGCAATAGATAATTTAACAAGTCAAGATTAATATATTTCTCATTATTATTAAGGATAAAAAATAATAATAAAATAATATTTACTCAAATTAAATTATAAAGGAGATATTATAAGAAATGAGTGAAGATCCATATGCTAAAAAACCTTGGTTAGCTCATTATGATGATGGTGTACCTGAACATATAGATTACCCTGAGATGAACATCTATGAATTTTTAGAAAATTCGGTTAAAGATTATGGTGGACGAACAGCAATTTGGTTCATGAAGAATAAGATATCTTATAAAAAGTTAAAAGATATTGTTGAACGACTTGCTACTGCTCTTGTTGATTTAGGATTAAAAAGAGGAGATGTAGTTGCTATAATGATACCTAATTTTCCTCAATTTATAATGAGTTACTATGCTATCTTAAGAGCTGGAGGAATAGTCACAGCCTGTAGTGTCCTCCATACAGAACATGAATTAGCCTATCAATTAAACGACTCAGGTGCTGAAATTATTATAGCTTGGGATAATCAAGTTGAAAAAATTAATAATATTCGCGACAGAACTCGCTTAAGGCATGTAATCATAACAAACGTGTTTGATTATTCTCCTATGGCTCCAAGAAATCCAGCAGAAATATCTGGCACAATACAATATTTGAACTTAATTAGCGATACCAAACCAAATCCTCCTTCATTTGAAACAAATGCAAAAGAAGATATTGCTTGTCTTCAATATACAGGTGGGACTACTGGATTACCTAAAGGAGCAATGCTTACTCATTACAATCTAGTTTCAAACTGCATTGCTGTTATGAAATGGGCAGGAGATGAAATGAATCCTGGAAAAGAAACGATTTTAACTAATTTACCACTTTTTCATATCTACGGTCAAACAGTGTGCATGAATATACATGTTGCGTTAGGATCTACTATTGCTTTAAATCCTGATCCAAGGGATCAAAAATCTCTCTTCGAAATGATAAAGAGCACAAGGCCTACAATGTTTCCAGGAGTTCCCACAATGTATATGCGCTTATTAGAGAGAGATGATCTCGAGGATTATGCAAAAGATTTAAGATCCATTAGAGTTTGCAATACTGGGGCTGCCGCTATGCCGCCTGAAGTTCTAAAAGAGTTTGAAAAACGAACGGGAGGTAAAATTCTTGAAGGATATGGAATGACTGAGGCTTCCCCGGTTACACATACTAATCCGTTTCAGGGAGAGAGAAAAGTTGGTTCTGTTGGAATGCCTATTCCTGATACAGAAGTTAGAATTGTAGATATTGAAGATTATACGAAAATTTTGCCCATCGGTGAAGCAGGAGAAATAATAATAAAAGGACCTCAAGTAATGAAAGGATATTGGAACAAACCTGAAGCCACTGAAGACCAAATAAAAGATCGATGGCTACTGACAGGGGATATAGGAAAAATGGATGAAGATGGTTATTTCTACATTGTTGATCGTAAAAAAGATATGATTAATGTAAGTGGATTTAAAGTTTATCCAAGAGAACTCGAAGACGTACTATTCGAACATGAAGCAATTGAGAATGCTGCCGTAATAGGCGTTCCTGATCCAGATATTCCTGGCAGTGAAAAAGTAAAAGCCTATATAGTATTAAAAGATGGATATATGGAGAATGAAGAGATGGAGGCAGAACTTAAAGAATTTTGTCGAAAAGAGGTTGCTCCTTATAAAGTTCCCAAATTTATAGAATTCAGAAAAGAACTTCCCGAAACTCTAGTTGGTAAAGTATTAAGGAAAGATTTGAAAGAAATAGAGGCGAGAAGAAGGGGAGAAGAAGTATAATCTTATAAAATCTTCTTATTTTATCTTTACTTTTCAATTAATATTCATAAATGTTATGAATAAGAATTCTGATCTTATAATAATTAGAAATTTCGCAAAAAAGCACTCAGATTTAGATGATATTCATGGATTTCCTCATGTAAAGAGAGTGTATAATCTTTGCCTTGAAATTGGAGAGAAATTAAATGCTGATCTTAAACTCTTAAAAATTGCGACTCTCTTGCATGATATAGGCAGAATTTATGAATTTAAAGATACTCAAAAAAGAAACCATGCAGAAATTTCTGCTGAAAAGGCTTTGGGTTTTTTAAATTCTCGCATTTTTAATCTATCTCAAGAGGATATAGAAAATATTATACATTGTGTCAAGGCTCATTCTTTTTCAAATAAAGTAATCCCTAAAACACTTGAGGCAAAAATCTTATCTGATGCTGATAAATTGGATGCTATTGGTGCTATAGGGTTATATC
This sequence comes from Candidatus Hodarchaeota archaeon, assembly GCA_048887165.1. Taxonomy (GTDB): domain Archaea; phylum Asgardarchaeota; class Lokiarchaeia; order Sigyniarchaeales; family SOKP01; genus SOKP01. The sequence goes on from JBHLJZ010000048.1 coordinate 9,131, forward strand.
GTACTATTGGCTATACAGTTAAAAATAAGGGTGGAATTGAAGAGGTAATTAAACATCTTGAAAATAAAATATTAAAGTTAAGAGATTTGTTATTCTTAGAAGAATCAAAAAAACTAGCAGGGCAAAGACAAAAAATTCTCATCGATTTTTATAAGAAAATCAAAAACCAAGTTAAATAATTTAATTAAAATTGTTATTAATCGGTTTATCGATTTATTTTGCCAAGCGAATAGTTAATATTTGAATATAACTATAAAAAGTAGCTTAAAATGATTAAATTTTAAGATATGGACCGGTTTTAGAAATTGGAATTTTCTTAATCTCTTCTGGGGGCCCCTCAGCGATAATTTCACCACCTTTAGGTCCTCCTTCTGGTCCTAACTCTATTATATAATCTGTATACGCAAGAATATCTGGATCATGTTCAACAATTAATACGCTATTTCCATTTTGCACCAATTTTTCAAGTAATTCTATTAGTTTTACAGCATCATAAAAAGATAAACCAACTGTGGGTTCATCTAAAATATATAATGAATTATCTTTACGTGCTTTTCCTAATTCTTTCGCTAATTTAACACGTTGCGCTTCACCTCCACTTAAAGTTGGAGCAGGTTGACCAAGTGTGATATAACCCATTCCAATCTCGTCAAGAATCTTAAGTACATTTGAAATGTTAGATTGCGATTTAAACAATTCTAAAGCTTCAGTCACGGTCATCTCCAACACATCTGATATTGTTTTACCTTTATATCTTACTTCTAAGATTTCTGGTTTATACCTTAATCCTTTACATTCTTTACATGGGATTGTAAAACTACTAAGAAATGAAATTTGCAAATCTGTTTCGCCGCTCCCTTTACAAGAAGGGCACCTTCCATTATCAGAGTTGTAAGAAAAATGCCCCGATTTATATTTTCTCTTCTTTGCTTCTGGAGTTTTGGCAAATAAATTCCTTATTTTATCCCAGATGCCTATAAAAGAACACGGAGTAGAGGTCCTTGTTCTGGATATTGGTTTTTGATTTACCACAATAAATTCATCTATATTTTCCCATCCTTCTATAATCCCAGAATATTCTAACAAATCTTCTCCATTCTCCTCATTCTCAATGTTGTTATCTTGTTTCTCAAGAACCTTATCTTCACCTCTCTTGAAATATGGTGTTATCAATGGAACTAAAGTATCTAATATAAGAGAGCTTTTCCCAGATCCTGAGACCCCAGCAATCCCTACCATCATCCTTAAAGGGATTTTGACAGTGATATTTTTTAAATTGTTTGTTTTTGCCTTTTTAATCGTTATGAAATTAGTATTTTTATCAATAGTTTTACGTTCCTCGTTAGATTTTTCTGGTAATTTAATATTTCCTGCTAAAAATTGACCTGTATAAGATTTTTCAATTTTCTTTAAACTATCTAATATACCTTGATATACGATTTCCCCTCCATTAAGTCCTGCTTCCGGACCAATATCAATCACTTCATCGGCAATATCAATAAATTGTTTATCATGTTCAACAACAATTACAGTATTTCCTAAATCTCTCAATTGTTTCAGTATTTTAATTAAAGATTCTTTTTCTTGTTCATGTAAACTCATACTTGGTTCATCTAATATATAAATAAGAGAATCAAGACCAGCATCTAAATGGGTCATGAGAGATAATCTTTGAAGCTCGCCGCCACTCAATGTAGGTAAGGAACGATGTAAATGAAGATATGAAAGACCCACATTAACCATACGGTTTAAACCTTGTAATAAACTATCTAACATTGATTTTCCTTGAGGGCTTGCTATATTTTTTTCATTTAATCCCTTCAAAAACTCAATTAATTCGTCAATTGTCATCAGAGCTAATTCACCAATATGCTTATCTGCAATTTTAATCTCTCTGGCTTCTTGATTAATCCTAAAACCTCCACACTCTTCGCATTTTTTATTTGACATGAAATTTTGATGTATTTTTTGCCTCCTATATGTACTTTTTGATTCAGCAAGAGCACGTTCAATATGTGGAATGATTCCTTCATACTCTCTTTCTAATATTCCAGTAAAAGTTTTTGAATCCCAATCAAAAGGTAATTTTTTACCACTACCATATAAATAAACTTGCTTTATACTTTCTGGTAAATCTTTATATGGTATTTTGATATCAAAATCATAAAATTTAGGTAATTGTTCAACAAATCGAATTTGATCAGCAAAAACAGCTGAACCAGCTTTGGTAATTTCAATTAAATTTCTGTTATGATCTTGAACAACTAAATCTTCTGTGATAAACATTGTATATCCTCTCCCTTTACAATTTAAACACATACCAGATGGTTCATTAAACGAGAAATGCTTAATTTGCTTCCGTTCTATGACCATACCACATGAATTACATTCAAGGTTATCATTAATACGTTCCTTACAAATAGGACAGATTAATACACCTTCGGTAGCATAAAGCATTCTTAGTAATCCATAAATTCCTGTCTTAGTTCCAACTGTTGATCGTGGATTAAATACTCGCGTTGTTCTCTGTTCGACTGCTACAGTAGGACTTAGCCCTTCTATTAAATCGAATGGCTTTTCATCTTCAAATTTTGGAGGGAAACCAATCGACTGTAAATAACGATTCATACCCTCATCAAAGATAATATCGAAAGCTAAACTAGACTTTCCAGAGCCAGATACCCCTGTGATAAGGATCATCTTTCCTTTAGGAATATCTACATCGATATCTTTCAAGTTATGTATTCTTGCTCCTCTTACTTTTATAAAATCCATTTTTTTACTCCTTTTTTATTTTATTTTTTGCATTATGTAAGTTGTACATTCAAATCCCATTGTATCTTTCTTAACCATTTCTATTTCTCTTAAATGTTGTTTAATATCTTCAATATCATCAACATTTTTATACTTTTTACGTAATATATTGATTTTTTTTTCCAATGGAGCATAATATTCCTTCCACCAACACCCTTTAGCCCAAGGTATTTGCTTCAAAAGCTTAAAACCAAATTTTGGAAAATATTTAAGCTTCTTATCTGCCCAGTTAGTCGCTTCACCCGTAATCATAAAACCACCTAACTTTAGCACTCTATTACATTCAGTTAAGGCTTTTTCGATATCAAGCAAGTGTATAACTCCTTCTTCCCAAATTATATCAAACATCTCATCATCAAAATGCATATTATATACTGAACGATTAAAAATTTTTATCCTATTTGAAAGACCATATTGCTCAATCTTAAGATTTAACTTATTCAAAGCATTCTGATCAATGTCGATACCTGTTATCTCTCCGTTGGTTAACTTGACTAACTCTAAGGTGGGTATACCCGTACCACATCCAATGTCAAGGATGCGAGGATTATCTATCTTTGGAATACTTGCAAATGCCTTTCTTGAATATTCGAGAAAAACAGCTCGAAGCCCTTCAATATCTAATTCTTTTAATATTTCTTCAGACAATTATATTTCATGCCTCTTTTAAACTGATTTCTTTATAATATCCCATGCTTTAGTTTCTAATTCACACCATTCTTGAATACATTTGTTTATCTCTGGGATCCGATCTCTCCAGGCATCAGCTTCCTTTAATGCACCTTCTTGTGCTTTTTCTGCTTCTTCATTAACTTTTACAAGTTGTTTTTGATAATCATTAGCTCCTTTTTCTATGATGTCATTGCTTTTTTGGAATAGCGCTCTCAATTTGGCTATATTGGTTAAATCATCTGGCAATAAAATACGTTCTAATTCTCTTATCTTCACGATGATCTCCTCATAAACATCAGCAGCTTTAAGTAGGCCATCATTATTCAAGAGTTCTCCGGCTTCTTTCAAGAAGTCTCGATATAAGATGCGAAATATGGCACCTCCGGTACCCCCTGTTTCCATATAGATATAAACACTTACTAATCCAAAGATTAAATCATTATTACTAAAGTCGGACGCCCAAGTAGGGAGCATTTCTCGCCATTTTTGGAAACCTTTTAATCCCATATTGCGTATAGGGGGATTAAACATGAAATTTACATTTGCTTTAATCGCTACTGGAATGGTGTGTTTAATGTCTTTTACCTTTTTTGGAATCACCAATTCAACTAACTTGTTCTTAGCAGGAAAGGGAGCATGCTTACTGGCTCTCGCAGCTTTAAGTTGAGTATAGGTCATTTTATGCGGATTTGCATATCTGTCCGATATTAGAACTTCATCTCTCTCATCATCTATACCATATGTCACAAAAGTATGGGCTCCAAAGTGTCCTGAACCTTCGTTTGGTATGGGAGTTCCCTCCGCAAAGAAGAAAGGCAAGTATGCAAAATCTACAAATGTAATTGCTGGCTGTCCTTTTTGTAATACGTTTACTAAATTATTATGTGCAGTATTTACAGAAGCTGTTTCTGTTATTTCCACACTCCCACCTAAACGAGGTAAAACTCGTTCAAAAATCTCAGTTTTTTTCACACTCATTCCCAAAACCATTGGAAATGGCATATTTTTCATATAAAAATAGAAAAATCCTAATCCTGAGCACAATCCTAGTATCATCGGCTCAGAAATCTCTATATTATAATATGCAAGTACTTTTCTTAAACTTGAAAGCTGACAGTTTGCACCAGCTATATGTTTAAAATCATCTATTAATATTCTTACCATTTTATTTTCCTCCTAAATTTTTATTTGGATTGATTGTTATTCCACAATCATAGCATTCAGTATCGTGAATGCAAATCTCGCCTCCACAGTTAGGGCAAGTATAAAGTTCTTTTTGCTCCAGGAGCCAATTCTTGACTCCAATCCCTTTAATTCTTTCTAGATTCTCAACCAAATTCACAGAATATCTTTCTTGATATATAGCATCTATTTTTTCTAATTTACTACATGGAAAGCTTTCGCATTCATAACAAAATTCTAATTGTTTTTTTTTTAAGTGAGAACAATCTTTTCTTATAAACACACAATTTTTATTCCTAATTCGACATCCCTTACAACCTAATTTGTACCCTCTCTTCTCTAATAAATCTTTTTTCCAGAGAAGATATTGTCTACAAGCGCCGCAGTATATACCGCAAGGTGCTGCTAAATTTCTCTCATTCATTTTTTATTTCACACGAATTTTTTAATTTTTCAACTATAAAATCTTTTTAAAATTCTCAAAGCAAATAAGGTAATCCACTTGCTTTCTTTTCCTTTCTGCTCAATATTAACCTGCATTCTTCCATTGAAAGTTTTCTCTAACGTCCATCGAGCATTATCATTTTGTTTAGATATGACTAAATCTATAGCATTTAACATTCTATCATCCTTATAACCTAATTTAGTTAAAATATCTAAAATTTCCAGAGCATCAACCTTCCACATCAATGGAAAACCAAATTGTGTCCATTCCTGCTTAGCAACCGAACTTAAATTATGGCTCTGCTTATAAATATGGTGATTAAGTATATATTCAACTGCTTTATTTATAGTTTCTCTCACGCTATTAGACTTCTTAGATGGTGGAATTTCGGCTAATGCTTTTAAATTCTTAACGACACACATATAACAGGTATGTTTTCCCCAACATGCTTCTCCCTTTTTAGATCCTACATTATAAGGCCATTTGTCTGGAGCGTGTTCTAGTCCATCATCAAATCGTTGGTATTCAACAATCCAATTTATACCTTTTTGGACTCTAGAATCTCCTAAATAACCAAATGAAATTAATCCCCAAAGCATGTTCCCTGTTAGACATGGAAGAATTTTATGATGATCACCACCATTTTCACCACTATAATACGCAAAGGCTCCACTAAATTTGTCCTGCGAATTTTCAAGAATAAACTCACAAGTTTTTTGAATTCTATCATCCAAATTATCTGCCGCAAGTTCAGTAAGAACTAGAAATTGCCAAATTGTTCCCTTATATTTAGTCCTAATATAGAAGTTCTCAGCTGTCTCCCAATAACCACCAGCCTTTTGTTTACTTAAAATCTTAGGAACTAATCCATCAGTCATAATTTTTGCCTTTGCTTCTCTTAATTCAGTATTATTTTCATTTAGATTCATTAAATCTCTTAAAGTAAAGTATCGAACTGAAGGATTGTTATCTTCTAATAACCAATCAATTGGATCAGAGTTTAAATAAGATTTCCAACTTTCCACCCTTCGTAACACCTTTTATTTATTAAATTTTAATTTTTGCTAACTTTTTGAATAATTCTTCCTCTCGGGAAAGAATATATAAAACAAAATCATGTAATTCACCTAAATCCACATGGTTTAAACATTCGTCTTGGTGCTCATCTGCAGCATTTTTTAATGTTTCTGCTATTAAAGTCCAATAATGAACTGAATCGTCAATAATCGGGAAACAATCTTCCAGAATCTTAAATTCTTCATTATTCCACGCTCTTGGACCTTCTTTAAGCTCTGGATGGGTTATTAACTCCACCATGAACTCTTTGTAGAGTTTGCGAAATGCTGCTCCTCCCGTACCCCAGGTTTCAAGATACCCATAAGTTAACTCAAACATGGTTCTTGCTAATGATTGTTCCTTATTCGTGTAGGGATTATTAAAGATACCCTTTAGTACCTCATCCCATTTAAGTATAGAATGGGCGAATCTTTTCAAACCCTGAACCCCATGATAATTCATAGAAGGCCTTAGCATGTGATTACAAACTTTCTGGATTGATAACTTAACTCCCGCGGCTAAGGGAGGGCGTTTTCCATCCGGTCTTGGAGTCATTGAATATTGAGCATTCTTAGGATACATCCAAGGGCTTCCCTTTTCTGAGCTGCGAGCTTGCTTAAGATCCTTTATTAAAATTTCTTGGAGGCCTTCGAACTCCGTGTCACCTATATAGGCTATTTCTTGTTCATCATCATACCCTGCTAGAGTAATCGCATGACCACCAAAATGGACTTCTTCTTCAAATCCTTGGAACGGAAGATATCCAATATCAACTTGTAAAATTAAGGGAATATCCTTGTCTAATAAGATTTTAGATTCTTGCCATGCTTTATCGGCACTACTGAAAGATTGCTTCCTTAACGTTAATCCTAACACCCGACATGCTAATGAATTCGGGTTTATCGTATCTTGCTTTCCTCCTATAAAAAACGGCTCTACAAAATCCTTCATTCTTTCTGATTGTTCAAAAAAACCAAATCCCATACTACCATCCAATCCAAATGCCATAGCTTCTGACATCGGAAATCCATGAAATTCGAAGAGATCCCTCATTGAAGAGGATTCACAATGATATCCAACTCTATGTATAAAATTTTTAATGATATGGCTCATCTTTCCTAAACCTCCACTCGCTTATAGTCATCAGGACTAATTTGACCCTGCACTTTTTTAATTTCTTCTAGTACCATCTCGAAAAATTCTTCATCAGTCTTAAGAATTTTAATAGGGTGTATGAACAACCCTGTGACATTTACTGGCATTTGGGGAAAATTTATAAGCATATCATCTAACATATGTTTTAATTCAAATCTATGCTTTTTTATAGAATTTAAAGCATGGCTAAAAACTTCAATTTGCTCTTCAGAACTCAGAATTGGAAACATTGAAAAAGCAACATAAAAATCTTCATCCTTTTTCCCTAAATAATTATATAAAACATCATAAACTTTTTTCTTTAAAATACCATAGCCATATTCAGTAATTTTATAAACTTTTCGTGTCCTATTATCAATCTCTTCTTCAAAACTCTCAACTAATTTATCATCTTCTAATCTTTCTAGAGTTCTATATATAGTTGAAAATGAAAAATCAGCGCCTATGTTTGTCCAATCCCTCATTCCTCGCTCTTCAATTCTTTTGTTAATATCATATGCATGACATCCACCTTCATGCATTTTTTCATTAACTAAGCCCAAAAGGACGAGAGCTCGATGTTTTAAGTTATATTTTTCAGTCAAGATTGATCATTATTATTTGCATTTTTAAAAAAATGACAATATAAAATATGAAAACAACCTATATAAATATTTGCAAAAAATGAAAAATGACAATATATAGCTTATTAGAATAGATTTATTAAAGTTCTTTTTCTTAAAAAGAAAAAGAAGAAGTTATGCGTATTTCTGGGTGCTTTAAGATATAAATTTTGTTATTCTCTTGGTAGCCCTTTAAATTCGATCTCACGACGGATTAAAAGGATATATAAAAGTTTATAAAAGTAAAAATCAAAACAAAACATAACCTTTTTAATTTTTAACAATAAGTAGTTCGTGAATTATACCATGAGTAGAATTATTACAAGAAAAAAATTATTTTTGCTGACAATTTTTTTTTCTGTTTTTATAATTGGAACAGTTTTAATCTTTACAGTCCCTTTTAGTGTTAAAAGCACTTATGGACTTAGAACTCAAACTACAGATGGAGTCACGATTTCTTTCAATGTCTTTGAACCACAAGAAACTCTTTATCAAAAATTTAATGGTAACAATAAAAAGAAAGCAGTTATAATTGGGCATGGTTACATGGCAAATAAAGAAATATTGAAAGGATATGCTATTGAATTGGCTGCTGCAGGTTTTGTTGCCGTAGCATTTGATTTCAGAGGTCATGGCCAAAGCTTAGGGCAACTTTCTAGAGGAGAACTAATAAATGATGTTAAAGCGATTAAAGCTTATTTAGATTCTAGAGCTGATGTTGACATAAATAATCTTAGTTATATAGGCTATTCCATGGGTGGCGGCCCAGGAAATCAAATTATTTCCGAAGATACTGATTTTAAGTGTTTTATTGGAATCGGAACAGGATTACCTACTGAAGATTATCACCCTGAATATGCCGTAAAAGCCAGTTCTAATCGAAGCTTAAACGTACTAATGATTCAAGCTCGATTTGATGAAGCAATTACATTATCAAGACTAAAAGATGGTATGGCGCTCAGACTAAATATGACACCGGATGATATCGATGTTAATAAACTCTATGGAAGCTTTCAAGATGCTAATGCTTCAATGATTTTTCTAGATGATAACACAAATCATTTATTACTTGCCTGGGATCAAGATTTTATAAGAGAAGCTAGAAATTGGGTAATTAGCACCTTTCCAGACGTAAGACAACCCGATGAGAATTTTTATGTCAATATAAGATTGATTATCTTAATATTTCAACTAATCGGGGGTATTGGATTGTTTTTTTTAATTATTGATCCTCTTTATGACACGATCTTGAAAATAAGAAAAGCAGATCGAGAAAGTGAAGTAATTTTAAAAATAGATTTACCTGACGTGTCAATAACTAATTTATCATTAAGAACAGTTGCTTATTCATTAATTCTTGGAATACTTGGTATATTTATTTTTATGCCAATATATCTTATCTTTCCTTTATCCACAGCAGGGAATATCTTAATGCTTCTGTTTGGTCAAATGTTCGCAATTTTAATCTTATTATGGAGAATAGGAAAAAAAGCTGATATACCTTTAAAGAATATTTTAATTGGACCCTTTAAGAGTAGAAAGAATTTCTTTAACCAATTAATATTAGGAATAATTTTAACTGCAATTTTATACTTAATCATCTATTTTTCAATTGGTTTAAACTACTTTTCTATTCTACCTTCGCTCACTAAAGCAATATTCATTCCTCTTTGTTTTGTGATAACCTTCCTCATCTTCATTATATATAGTTTATTAAACCAAACAGTTCTTCAAAATAACATCAAAAATGGATTTAAGGGGATTCTTTTATCAGGATTTATAACTTTTGGAGTTCAGATCATATATATGACGACATATCTCCTAATATTTAGCTTTATATTAGGAAGTTTTTTCAATTTTGGAGTCTACATGCCCATCACAATACCAACTACGTTATTAGCGAGCTTTACCTATGCTGTTCTATATAAAAAAACAGGAAATTTAGTTTCGAGCACTTTTATAAACGCTTTTATCGTGGTAATGATAATGTGTACGGTATCAGCCATTTAAATTTCTATTTTTTTCTCAATTTTGATCTAAAAATTTTTAAATAAAGAAAATTGATTAAAAATCTTACATAAAAAGAAAAAGGTAAAAATCAATAATACTTGTTATAGGTTGATAAACTTTGGTAAAAAAATCTTATTTTAATGTGTTAGGAATAGTAGGTAGTCCACGTCGCGGTGGAAATACTGAAGTTCTCGTAGACGAGGTGCTTAAAGGAGCAGAAGAGGCTGGTGCTCGAATTGAAAAGGTGCTTCTGAATCAATTGAATATTAAACCATGTCAAGCTTGCGATAGTTGCTATAAGACGGGTCATTGTGTTCAGGATGATGATATGATAGATCTTTTTGAGAAGATGGACCACAGCAAAATTTGGATATTAGGTACACCAATCTATTGGTGGGGGCCGACAGCCCAATTTAAAGCATTTTTAGATAGATGGTATAGCCCACAACATCAAAATTTCAAAGGAAAGAAGAAAGTCATTTTAGTTATTCCTTTTGAAGGTGCGCATCCTAAATATGCAAGACATACAGTTGGAATGCTAACTGATGTCTTGGAATATTTAAGTATGGAATTACTTGAAACAATTATTGCACCTGGAGTACTTCAACGCGGAGAAGTGAAAAAAGATGCTTTGATGTTAACTAATGCTCGTAATGCTGGACAAACAGCTATAAATTCACTTAAAAATGGTGAATTAAAAATACGAAATGAAAATTAACAATTATAAGCTAATATCTTTGTAGAAAATTTTATTTTAAATCCTACTTTCAAATATAATTTGTAGGCAGGTTCATTTTCCACAGCAACATCTAAATTTATAATATTAAAATTATTATCAGATAACCTTTTTAAACTATAAAGCAGTAGAGCTTCTCCTAAGCCTCTTTTTCTAAAATTTGGAATAATCCCGAAAGAGCTGATTGTAACTTCGTTCTTTTCAAATGTTGAGAACTTAGCAATTGCATAACCAATAATCTTATTACTTTCTGTTAATATAAAGGAAGCTTCATGTATTATTGGTTTAGATGGATTAAAGTAATTTTTTATTACATCCCACTTTTGTTCTTCAGTTAGATCTAAAAACATCCTATCTTTACTACTGTTCATAATTTCGTATGCACATGCATATAGTTTCTTCAATTGAACGTCTTTTATAGACTCAATCATGAAATTATCGGGAATTTTAGCCTTCTCAATTTTTTCTTCACTAAGATTTAAATTCATTTCTGCTTCTTCCATTACATGATAAAACTCTAATGTTTTGTATAATTCGAAATAATTAAGATATCTTTCTTTATCTTTATATTTTTGAATAGTAAAACAAACTTCAATTCTATTGATTCCATTTTCTTTAGCAAAATCTATACATTTTTTTATCATATCTTTTGCAATCTTATCTCCATTTATATTTGGTAAAACAAACGGGTGCCAATCCCAAATTAAGCCAAATTTTGGTGTATTCGTTAGCAATAAAAGTATTCCAATTAGTTTTGTATTCTCATATGCGCTAAACAAGATTATTTTATAATTATCTCTTGCCTCTTCTAATTCTTCCTTGACTGAATCCAAAGTTGTATCATCTTCTAAATAACCAGTCATTTTTTGTACTTCATATGAAAATTGGCTTATCTCATTTATATCCACTCTTGTATCAAACTTTTTAATATTAATTTCCATTATTCCATTATTTTTATTAATTTGAAATCTTTAAACTTAATATTATATGAAAATCAATTTTCGAGAATCTAAAAACATTATTACAAAAAGCAACATCCCAGAGATAGATTATGTAATAAATCCTTATGTGGGATGCCAACATGGATGTATATATTGTTATGCAGAATTTATGATTCGGTTTACAGGACATAAAGGAGATAAATGGGGCCAATTTTTAGATATAAAAACATTCGATTTGAGCAAAATGAAGCCACAGAGATACAATGGAAAAAGAATCTTGTTAAGTTCGGTTACTGATCCGTATATTCCTTTAGAATTAAAATATCAAAATACTAGAAAAATATTAGAGAGTTTAATTGGTACAAAGGCAGAAATATCAATCTTGACTAAATCTAAGTTTGTGACAAGAGACATCGATTTGTTTAAACAGTTTGAAAATCTTGAAATTGGGATTTCAATTAGTACTTTAGATGATGATTTTTCTAAGATTATAGAAAAAGGAGCATCAAGACCATTTGAAAGATTAGAAGCACTTAAAGAAATTCATGCAAATGGAATACAAACTTACACGTTTATTTCACCATTCTTTCCACATATAACAGATTATAAAGCCATTATTGAAGAGACCATAGACTATACGGATTCGTTTATGTTTGAAAACCTTAACTATAGACCTCATAATGTTCCAAGAATTTTAACCATAATAGAAAATTATTATCCTAACCTTCTACCGATTTATAAAGAGTTTAGAAACGAACATTCTAATTGGGACATAATTGAGTCTGAAATCAGGGAGTATTGTAAAGAAAAAAATCTTGTATACAAAATTGAATTTCATCATGGAGGATTTTCAAAATCTTAAAATTTAAATTAATATGATAATCTCTGCTTATTCTTAGATGGATTTAAACAATGGATTATATTGATTATTTTATTATTATTCTGTAAGAAAGATTAGGTTAATAAATATATTAAACAAAATAATTAATATCAAAAAAAACTCAATTAGGGAATATTTTGAATAATTCAAAAGAAACAACAAAACCATACAACAATGAAGATCCGAGTACATTAAAGATGATAATGTTTTCTATGGGTTATTTCTTTAATGGTTTTCTAATTGTAGCTTTTAACAACTTCGTTTGGCATTATTATGAGAGCGAACTAGGCTTAATAGATATTATAACTTTATGGCCAATTTATATGGCAATAGCGAATGTTATTTTTACCATTTTTAGTATGATAAGTAGTCCTATTATGGGTTATCTTACTGATAAACCAAATAAATGGACTAGAAAATTAGGATTTCACTCCCCTTGGATTCTAATAGGAGGGATACCAACAATTATATTCTTTTTCTTAATCTTCACTCCTCCAAACATAGAAAGTGTAGAAGGTATATTTCCAGTTCTATTATATTATTTAGTCATTGTAATTTTATATGATATTTCTAACTCACTTTTTCAAACACATTCATTTGGAGCTTTTCCCGTTCATTTTCGAGGTGATATCATGCGAAGAAAGGCGGGTATGATAACTCAAATATTCATTTTCATAGCAAACTTTTTAACAATAACATTATGGTCACAAATTATTATTCCTGGGAATAAATCGACGTTCATTATAGCTGCTTTTATAAGTTTCATAATATTGGGTGGTTCCTTAGCTCTATTTATACCTGGCTCAAGAGAAACAATTGAAATAAAAGAAAGCTTTATTCGAGGATATGAAACGGCAGAAAAGAAATCCTTTATTTGGACAATGAAAATGGCAATTAAACAAAAAAATTTCATGTTAGCTGTTTTTACTTATATTATTTTTATGATAGCATTAGGATTAATGAGTATGAATACAGTTAACTTTGTAGATGATGTTTTACAAGAGGAACAATTTGTAAGAACAATAGGATCAATCTTTATGTTATTTTCTTCCATATTAACAATGCCTATATGGATCTACATCGCAAAAAAAATTGAACACTCTAGTTTATATACAATTGGTTTATTATCTTTTGGATTAAGTTTATTATTGTATTCTTTTATTTCAAATATCATAGGATTCTATATAGTAAACTTTTTAACAGGAATTTCAGTTGCTATGTTTACAATAATGTTATCCCCTGTTTTAGCAGACACTTATGATGAAATCACAGTAAAGACTAATAAACATCATGAAGCTACACTAGTAGGTTTTAGAAACATTTTTATTCGTATTTCTCTATTAATACAAAGTTTCATTGTAGCAATTATTCATGCAATTACATTTTATAATCCAAACAATCCAACACATAGCTCCAATGCATTATTAGGATTACGATTAATTCAAGGTGTTTTTCCATTTTTATTTTGTTTATTAGGAGCCATAATCTTTTATACGTGGTTTGATTTGAAAGGGAAAAAAAAAAAAGAAATAATGCAAAAATTAAAAGAAATGGGCTTATAATCAATAGAAAAAGTATGTAATTAATGTTACAAGTAAATTTATAAACTTTTATCTTTATTGAGGATATAGTTAAAATAACTCCAATTAAAATTTTTTGAGATTCAATTATGATAACTTGGATTTTAGGTCCAATAATAATTATTTGGTGCATAATTAAAAGATTTAGTACGGATGGAAAGGTTGAAGATTACCCTTTTGGTTTTCCACGTGGAACAATAAGAGCTATAATAACTCTAATGGTTGTTGCATTTCCGTTTAACTATTTGCTCGCTAACCAAGAAATTCCAAGTATGATAACAAACTCAATTTTCTTCTTAGTTGCCTTTTATTTTGAAGCAAGAAAAACTGGAGAAGAGAAATTAAAACTAGTTAAAGAAATTCGAAATCCTGAAAAATATACTGAAGAAGCAAAAAAGGAAAAAAAACCACTTTACCTGCCAAAATTTTCAGTTAGAATTATTTTAGTGATATTATTAGTTTTTATTGTGATTATAAATTTCTATGGTCCGAATGTACCTTTTGAGGCCACAAACACAATACTCGACATTTTAGTTTTAATTTCCTTCTTTTTTATAGGGATGATTTTTAGGTCATTTGGGCTTTCAAGACAGAAGAAAAAATTGAAAAAACAAATAGAGATAATACCAGATTATAAAAATCTGTCTAAGTATGAAATCCTTGAAAAACTTGAAGCTAAGAAACCAAGTGCATGGAAAAAATCCTGGAAAAATTTAATTTCATTATTGACATTTGTTACAGTAACGACTGGATTAATATTTTTCACACTTAATTTAGATTATACTATTCCTTTATTTGGATTATTTAATCTTTCAATTCGAGAAGGATTGTTGCTCCTTATTAACGCTTATTACGGTTTCAGAGATTAAAAAAATTTTCTTTAAATCTTCCTTTTTTTTCTTTATGGTTTTATAATTCATTAAATTTCAATTTTTCACTCTTTTTTAGCAAAAATCCAGTATTGATATTCTCCTCCTCTGACCAAAACTCCCTCAAAAATAATAGAAAACCCTATATTTTTAACTAATTCCAAAGTTTTTTTTGGATTATAATTACTCCAAAACATTGGAACACCAAAAAAATTATTAATTCCTTCAGATTCATTTAGGCCGGTATTAATCATTAAAATTCCCCCAGGTTTTAAAACTTCATAAAACTTTTTAAAGACAAATAAGTGTTCTTCTTTTGGAATATGAAAAAGCGCGTAAACTGAAATAACACCCTCGAAATAATTATTATCAAAATCTAATTCTTTCATATCCTTTTTCAAAAATAATGCATTGGGGACATTCTTACGGGCCATTTCCAACATAGTATCAGATATATCTATTCCAGTGACTTTTAAACCTTTTTTAACTAAAAACTTTGATGCAGGAATTCCTGCACCGCATCCAGCATCTAATACCCGAGCTCTTTTTGGAAGTAAACTAACGAATTTTTCTAATAGATCATTAAATTTGTTTAAATCTCTGTGGTTATAATAATCTGAAGCAATCTGGTTGTATCCATTCATAACAATATCTTTAACATTCATATTATCACCTTTTTAAAAAAAAGAACTTTAAAATTATGAAATATAACTAATTCCTAATTTAAGGAAATATTGATAATCTATTTCCCAAGAAGTTAAATCTTCAAATTCTATATCACTCACGATTTACACTATAGATAATATATTATTTATAATTAAAACCTAAATAACTCATATTTACCTTCATATGAGTTTTTATTAGATATTTTCTAATAGAGATTTTAATAATTAAGGGAATTCATATTTTAATTTCTAAAATATAGATATTGTAAGAGAAGATAAAATAGAATTTCTCTTTATTCCTTAATGTCATCAGGGGATACTTCTTTTCCAATCATAGAAGATTTTAATGCTGCTAACGCAAATTGAGTAGTATACTTTCCTTCTTCTCCTGTTAATAAAGGAACACCATCATTTTTGATTACATCTATAAAATGCTTTGTTGAATTTATAAAACCATATTTCCAATCACGTTCCATATCTGATACGGTTTTTATTTTACCGTCTCGGAATATCACTATAGGGGGAAAAATCTTGGAATCTGACATAACATTACCTCCAGATGTAGCCTGATTAACCCACATCATTCCTTTAGATCCAACTATAGAAATAAAATCATCCTCTGGATAATAAGGGCTTGGTAATCGCATATCTTGTGCGTAATTATATTCCATTGTTCCATAGTGAGGAATAATAAAATTGGCATGTTCTGGTGGAAGATATTTCCACATAATGTAAGCAGGAATATCCAAACTTTTATGACGATCAATCCAAGAATATACTTTTTCCACTTTTTCGCCCATTAAATATAAAGCTAACCAGAATTTATGATAACCATCATCAAAAACAAAAGGAGAACCACAATCTAATCCTCCACCACATGTCTCGGGATCAATTCTCCATCTCCAAGTCGTATCTGGAATATCCCATCCACCACTGGTGGCTTCTAAAGTTTTAATATTTATTGAGTTCATTTCTCCTATAACTCCTTGATCCAATAACTCCTTAGCTTTAATAATGGGGGGATAAAACATAAAATTTTCAAAAATCTTAAGTTTTACACTATTTTCTTCACAAGCTTCAATCATTTTATCACAATCGGAAATACTTGTTGCCATAGGTTTCTGAACACTAATGCCCTTTAAGTTCTTCTTAGCTGCATACACAGTAACTTCTGAATGTAAATGGTGTGGAAGGAGTATCTCAAGAATATCAATACTTTCAGTGTCTAACATTTTTTTATAATCCTTATATATCTTGATTCTTGAATCAAGATTAAATTTCTTCATTTTATCTTCAACTTTTTGGGTCCTTCTATCGCATAAACAAGAAATTTCGGTCTCACTATTATTCAAATATCCAAGAATATTCAAATCAAATATTACTCCACATCCAATAAACCCAATTTTCAGCTTACTCATAATAGAAATACTTCTTTTAAAAGATAATATATAATATTAATTGCTAAAATTTTGGATTACATTTAGTTTTTATAAAAAGTAAACTCGAAACATTAAAATTTTATACGTGTTATAGCAACGAACTTTTAATTTAGAATCAAGGCTATTTAAATATTTAATTGAAGATCATTATTTGATTGAAAGGATTCCATAATTTGAGCAAACATTGGATTTCAGGAGATATGGATTCCATATCTTCGGTTAAGCCCTCTATTAAACTTAAGCAGAAGTTTAATTTCTCTCTTATCCTGTAAAAATTAGCTCAAATTAAACCTTCTTTCATTCTTTTTTTGTTTTAAAAGCTTTCAGTTAATAAACAATTCCAAGTTTAGTTTTATGGTATAAATTTAACTACTTTATTTTAATAAATTCTCATAACATTTTCCATAATTTTACAAAAGTTGAAAATCTATTTTAGACAAAGTTAAATCTAATCATCTTTATGAATTATCTATAACTATGGATTAAAGCTGACTTTAATGAAAAAAAAGTGTAATAAATGTGGAATGATTCGTTCAACAAAAGATTTAGTATTATTAGAGAAAAATAATTATATTTGCTTCTCTTGCTGGAATCTCTATTTAAGGAAGAAGGGTAATCAAAATTGAATTTATTTATGTTGTTTTTAACAATATAATTGATTGGTAATTATAATCTATTGATAAGAACATAAATAAGTATACTTAGTCAAATCAAATTTCTTTATTTTAATATCTTTTTTTGATTTTTTACGCTGGATTAAAGGCATTTTAATTACAATTTTATAATCATCTAAATATATGTTATTATAAAACATATTTTTATATTTGTCCCAATCTATAAACATTGTTATAGCTAAATCCTTCCTTTTAAGAGAAGAGACTATTGACATTAATGACCTCCGATCTTTAATTATAAATTAGACAAAAATTATCTTATTAAATGTTTTGATTAATAATTATAACTAATACCCTTAATCTGATTATATAATTTAAAGGTAAGGTATTTGTAAAGTCTCTTGGACAATTACAAAACCACTATAATATAATAAATGAGGTATATATATGTTTCGACAATTTAATTTTAAAATTATTTTGAAATTAATATCTTTTATTTCATGGACACATTATTAGGAGCTAATTCAATAAATTTCAAATATAAGTTTTAAT
>JBHLJZ010000049.1:0-27200 GCA_048887165.1 Candidatus Hodarchaeota archaeon
TTTCTTTAAATTTGAAGCATCAACATTATATAAGATGTAAAATGTAGGTTGTTGTGAATAAGAACTGCTTTTTTCATAGTCAATGATTTCCTGTAAATTATGGATAGCAGTAGCATCAATGTCGATGGTGTCATAGCCTGTCGCAAAAATCTGTAAAGAATGAAGATGCTTCAAATCGACATAGGGAAATATGACTAAGTTTTTTTGCTGGAAAAATATAATATCCAAAAATTCCGGCTGAATAAAATCATACCCTGTATCCATGATTTGTTATATACCCTCATAATAATCTAAAAAATTAAATAAAATCTTTCTTAAAATAATTGAAAATGACATGAAGCATGAGATCTTCGAAGCATTCCCGAATATTTTCACCTTTCAAAGCCACAGAAGAATACACCACTAAGGTTCCATCTTCATACTCTTCAAAAGAGGGAAGGTTAAGCTGTTTCTTAAATTCTTCAATGGAGACTGCGTCTGGTAAATCTCGCTTGTTTAACTGTACGACATAGGGAATCCTTTTAGGCTTGGTAAAACTAATTAATTCCCGAAAACTACGCTTGTTTTGTTCCATCTTCTCAGGATCAGAATCGGCAACAAATACCACTCCATCGGCTCCATCTAATACATATTCACGAGTGGATAAAAATCGCTCTTGTCCCGTTGCGGTTACTATTTGAGAAATGATATTATACTTGATATCACCGAGATTGAGAAAAAATGAAAGTCGAACCGAATCCTGCCATAATGTGCGTCCATCGGTGGTTTCAATGGAGTAACCTGCATTTAGTTTCACGCCATCAAACTTTTCCCGAAGCCGAAAGTAATTGGTGGTCTTTCCTGACTCTCCCGGACCCCAATAAACGATCTTGAACTGAAGAACTCCTTTCATCTTGATATCGCTGGAATTATTACTTATTTCCGCTTTTTCTTTCTCTGCATCCTTCGAACCTACCATCAATTTGATCACCTGGAATTAGGTAGATCCAAATACTTTTCGTTTGAGGTTTTTGATATGTTCTTTAAGTTCGGATTCAGTCATTTCTAACTTGGACATTATCTTATTATTACGTTTAATAGCGTTTCGGATTCTCTCGGCAAACTTACTCATCTGAAGGATAAGTACTCCGATATTTACTTCATTATTTACCAGCAATATTACTAAAATTTCGCGATCTCCTTTTCTTCTTAGATTAATCTCTCCTATCGATTTTACGTATAATTGTAGGTCTTTGAAAATTAAAGTGGCACGAATTAAAGATTGAGTATCAAAAAAATCTTGAGCCTGACGGGCCACTCCATACATTGCAGCTCCAATTGAACTTAAATCCCAGTAATTCAATTTACGGTCAAATCGAGAGTCGATAGCAATAATCTTTGCATCTTGATCGATGGCAATTAACCCATAGATAAACCCTTTTCGCGTTAGTTTCCCATAGGAATAGCGAATCTCATCCAATACTTCTGAAATTTCATTCTCATACAATACTTTAGGTACATAAATTGTCATGTAAACTAATCACCTTTTATAATGATTACAATGGTAAAGCGCTAAGAGTATTTAAAGAAAAAATTTGGATTAACTTAAATGGTTAGCCAATAATCTGCAAAGAAGACTTCTTAGTAAATATTAACTCTTTTTCATTATTATACGTATTTTTCTGCACTTTTAAGTTAGTAATATGGACTGCATCACCATCATTTATCAATTTCAAACATTCAACCGCAGGCATACCCCATATTATCACATGAATGGACGCAGAATCATCTGTTACTACCAATTTAAGAAGGAAAGCTCTCTCTCCGCTTTTTGTATTCACTTCTTTAAACTCGTCTATTTGTACAATACCTCGGATATCTCTAATGAAATCATAGGCATCAACTAAATCTTGAATATTTTTTTTTGGCTCCCTTTTTAAATTCGAATAATAATTTTCAGGAGGTTTAACAGATTCCAATTGATTCTTTAGTTGTAGGGATATATCATTTGGAGAGATATGGATTGTCCCTTTCCGTCCAATATGAACTTCAAGAGAATTATCATTTCCCAGTTTAGAATATCCGCCAATAATTCGAATAATTTCTCCTTCATTAAAATATTCATTATCCATCATCTCAACCTTATCGTCCCACAGCACTACTTTAATTTTTCCAAATATATCACCTAAAATAAATGAGCCAACTTTTCCTGCTGATCCATCTTTTCTTACAAACTCTCGTCCCTGAAAAATATCAATAATCGTTCCTAAAAGCACGATGTTTTGCATTCCTTCCTGAACATTGGAAATGGGAATAGCAAACTCATCATAATCAATTCCTTCTTCAATTTCTTTATAGATTTCTGGATCGATCTCAGGAGAGTAGAGCTTAATACCGTGTTCTTTGGCAATGATAAAGAGAATTCCCTGCTTAGACATGAATCCTCCATACTGCTGAGCCTTTTTGTGCATTTGGTGGTCAATCTCTTCTTCGGATAGTCCTTTTTCTATTAATTTTTGATAAATTTCATCAACACTGGAACTCATAAGGAAAATAATCTTGTAGTCTTTTATAAAGAAAAAATTTCTCGATTTTGAGTGATGATCGAAATAATAAACTCATTTATAGTATTATAAAGAATTAAATCTTCTGATAATCTATAATACCTAGTAAAACCATTAAAAAAATCATACAAACACGTTTCAACGAAACTAAGGAGTGGAAGATCCATCCTTATTATGATTTAGTTAGAGAGTTTACCAAGAGAAATCTACAAATTATTCCTTATTCTGAAAGAGTTCAAGGTTCCTTCAGTACTACCCGTCCGCTATTATTAATCCCTAATTTATTTCGAGCTCGATGGAACGCGTAAGCAGAACTAGCACACATCGCTCGAAGATTTTTCTGAGTAATAAATTCAGAGTTCCCAGTATCATTGCGATCTGTTACAAATATAACCAAAGCAAGTTGGGTAGTCAGACAGGGCCAATAGCAGTTTAATTCAAGAAGTCTATATAATATCTCTAAATTTTTCTTTGCTCGTATAAAATCAAACACAGGGGCCATATTATACAACCTTTCCAAGAAGGTGCTCACCTTTTCAATCTGGATAGGAATCTCATGCCTCCATGATAATTTGTAATCATTCATATGGTCTCGAAAAAGTAATACGTTTATTAAAAAACCTTTTACTACTTTGCTAATTATATAAGAGGGGATATGAGTGTTTAAAGAAACCAGCTGTAATTTTTCTTTAGGAATAGTAATAACTTTTTCATGATTGCTCACAAACGAGATGTGTCTTACGACAAAATTTAACACAATATATTTGGTAATGAACTCCTGTTCAATCTGAAAAGGAAGAACATACTCATCAGTATGTACATTTGAACTATCTGCCACTTTATCGTCATTTCATCGATATAATTAAGTATTATTAGAAGAATAAGCACGAAGTATTTAAAGAAAAATTTTAGAATGAAAACAAGGTTTTCTGGGAAAGAGACGGCTTATCTTTATGAAATATAAAATAATTCCTACATTGTTCATAGTTATCCAAAAACTTACCCATATTGTTTTTAATTCGCTTTCGATCAAGATTATGCTCTTCAAATAAAAGATAATGTACTTGAGCTTCATTAGGATAACTCCATGATATTTCTCCATAATTCTGTATTACTTCGGGAAGTAAAAAGATTTTTCGTACTTGTTTGATTAGTTCAGGAGTTAACTTTTCAAAATTATATCTGTTTTTTTCCTGATATTGTACCTTTTCTATAGTATGATGCCTTAATATCAGTTTTAAAGCGGTTTTTGGACCAATGCCTCTGATCCCTGGAAAATAGTCAGTGCCGATCAAGATGGCCATATCAACTAATTGAAATTGATTGATCCCTAATTGGTCTAAATTATGTTTAAGTTGTATTTCTAATGGTTCTATTTTTTGATATTTCCATTGTCCTTGTATTTTTCGCCTCAGCGATTTCGTGAGGTTCTGAAGTAAGGAAGGACATCCAAAAAGTAAGGAATCAAAATCTTGGGAATTGGAATAGTGAGCTACTTTATCCTTAACGAATTGGGCACACTGCGATTCTGCTGAGGCGGGAGACTCAATATAGGGAACTCCTAAAGCTCCAAGTAGTTGCTTCGATTCATGGATAACATTCTGCCACATATATTCTCTACTTAACGCAATCTGTCTTGCTAATTTCGTATTACCATTAGAAATAGCTTGTTGATACCAACTCTGAGTTAAGCGAAAATCATGAAGTCTATTTTTTGTTATGAATCTTTTCAGTTCGGAATCAACACCATCAAACACGAATAAAGGGAATATCTTTTTGGAGTAAAAGAAGTTTATCCTATACAGCAGACCGAAAAGATGAGCAATGGGACGCTGGGTATCGTCTAAAAGTAGTCCAGTATTCTTTCCTTCAGCATCTTTCCGAGCAAAGTTAAATAATCCCATAACTATATTAGGAGCATCAACGGCAATGATTTTCCCAGCTAACTTTGAAAACTCAATTTTTTTACGTTCTACAAGATTTTGAAGTTTTATTCCCATGAATTGATTAATGTAATCTAATTATATAAAGAAAAAAGGCTATTTTCCATTTCCTAAATTTTCAATAAATTCCTTAAGGTCTTCGTCTGCCATCACATCCTCATCGTCCAAAAGGTCTAAGATCTCTTTGGAAAACGATAGATAGCACTGGGGGTATTCTATAATTCCTGAATATGCGATTATTTCTGAATTTTTAAAACGAGGACAATAGCATTCCCTTTAATTAGACACTTTGGATCCCTCCTACTTCCATGTAAAAAACAGATACCCAATTATTTAAACCCATTTAAAGAGAAAATCCACAGTTTTTTCTTTAAAAAGAGATAAATCTTTCTTTAGTAAAACTGAAAAAATGATGATAAATGACAAAAAATGAGAGTTTTATTGTAATCTATAAAGAAAAGCATCATAGCAAAGTGATGTGGATTTTTGCAGGAATATTACTATTTGTGGCGATTTATGTCCCATTCTTCGGGGCAGATATTCGCTATCAGACTGGATCCATCATTAAGCTGGCATTCAATTATATAGGGACAATTTGTCTGACTATCGGTCCACTTTTGATTGCCTATTCAGTAATTAAAGCAGTAATCTCTAAACGGTTTTCAATTGGCGCTATGTTCTTTGGAGTACTTTTATTATGGATTGGCTGCTTTCTTACTGACACCACGTTTGATTTTATGGGAATGTTAATTGGGCGTGAGCACCCACCCCAAGGATATACCTAATGAGAGGATCGACATTTTATTTATAAAATTTATAGCGTTAACTACTGAACTAGTTATTTTTACTTAAAAATTCCAAAATATTTTATTCCCGTATTAAGCCCACAAAATGTCAACAAGAGAATAGAGACAATAATTACCCCTACTATTTTGCCCCGCATCCGATCTGAGCCCCAGATGAGAAAAATAAATCCGATTACTATCCCTAACAGCCCTACGATTGATCCTAAAGCAAGAAGAAACTCGACCGCATTACCCATAGATGAGAAATAATCAAATACTACCATAATGGATAAGAATTAAAACAGATATTTATAAAGAAAAAATTGTTCAATTTAGAGAAAAGAGAGGATAGAATATTATTCTTCTATCCCCTAAAAAATTATACAAAGCATCCTGTGAAACACAGTAAGATCTTAAGAATTTAAATTTATTTAAATGGAAACCCATTCCATATTTTTCGATTTTTGCATTATTTTTTCTTTAAATATGAAGGGGCAAAATTTACTATAAAATTATAATATTAAGCGTCCTGACATATGAAACCAGTAGAAGAAATTGGGAATTGTCCGAACTGTGAATGTTCCCTTATTATGTACAAAACCAAGAATTATAAGCGTTTTATAAAGTGCGATGTATGTGAACTGTCCTATCCCCTTCCAAAAAGAGGTAAGATTTCAAGTTCCGCACTCACCTGCCCTAAAACCAGCTTTCCTATACTCATTATAGAAAAACCAAACCAAAAAGCATATTTCTGGTCAGACCAGCCCTGCTTTAGTTGTATTGCCTTCGACAAATGTACTGTCATTCAGGAGCTTACTACTGAATTTAGGGAAATGCAGGTGTATGGCTATTAAAACGCAAAGAATAGTAGTAGGGATCATAATCATGCTTATTGTTGGCATCATGCTGATCTCATTCTATGAATTACCAATCATAAAAGGTTCTTTATTTGATCCCGATGATCCGCCCCTTATTGATAAAGTCTATACCTTTTTAGCCCCTGAAGATGAGCTGATCTTTCATGAGGTGTATATGGAAAAGGAGTTTAATTATTATTTCTGGACAGAAGTAGTAACTCCTCACAATTGCACCATGAATATTACTGTATGGGATCCAGACAATATGGAATATGATGTTTTCCATGCAAACCTTTCTCAAGGTGATTGGCGTGAAATTCCCTTTGGAACTGCCATCCAAGGTATCTATACCATTAAATTCGAGATTATTAGCATAGACAACCTCAATATTTATCTTAAACTAGAAAAAGCAGAGCAGTGTCTAAAAGAGAAAATACCATCCCAGCTCTTTAATAGAAGAGTATTTTACCGGGTAACTCGCTTTAAAGATGGAATGGCTGTCTCTCATTATGTTGAGTTCGATACTGATGTATCCTATCGTTTCTACAGTGGAAGAATCTCTGCGATTTCGTTCTTAAATGATAGCACAGTGCAATTGGAATATTATATTTATGATCCTGATAATGTAGATTTTAAAATCTATTATAATGCGACACTACCTTCAGTAGACGAGATGGTTGATTTTAGTTTCGGTACTGCTCAAGCTGGAGTGTATATCATCAATATTACTATCCATTGCAATGTTGAGGCGGTAAATATTGGCTATGCTATATGCTGGGATCATCGAATTGCGAATCCTACTAATAATACAGGACCTTCTACCGACAACAGTACTGATTTTAGCCAATTTTTTTCTCTTACTTCAGAAATGATGACAGGTATGATTGTTATTGCCGGAGTATTCATCGCAGCTCTAGTAGTGTTAAGTAAGACAAAAAAACGGAAAAATATAGTAATGATACCTAACTAATCACCGAGCTTTAAGACATCTAAATTAATTATAATAAGATAAAATAGAAAAAAAATAATTAATTAGTTATTAATCCTTTAGCATGTTCTTGCCATTCTATAATCTTACTTGCCGACACTCCGTTAATCTTGGTAGCTAACTCTTCAGGATTAGAGTCAAGTAAATCTTCAATTGAATGTATTCCCTGCTCTTTCAAATGTTCAGCTGTTCCTTTTCCAATCCCTTTTAGCTGAGTGAGATTCACTTCAGTAGAGGCTTCAGGTTCATTATCAGGATCTTCCACTTCTTCATAAAAGGATTCGACTTTAAAATCGATATTTTCTATTTTGGGTATTTCTGCTTGCTCAGTATCGGCAATACCAGAGCTTGTTATAAAGAATTCACATTCTTCTGGCGGTAAATCAGGAGCGTCGACAATAACAGCCCTTCGCTTCAATGAATTATTGGATGAGAATCCCTTTGTTTTAAACATAATACGAAAGTGGCACCCGTGAGCCACAATATTTCCTCCAATAGCGTCATCTGCAGAGAACATTCCCATCATCTTGGTGGCAACCTGATTGGTGACTAATATCGCACAGTTATAGGTTTCAGCGACTCGAGAAAGGGCATGGATCATGTTATTAAGAACACTCTGTCGTCGGGCGAGCATCCCAATTCCTACATATTCTGATCTCATCAAAGCCATTAAGCTATCTACAATAATTAACCGTACCCCTCGTGTTTTACATAAACTCTCTGCCTTATTAATCATTTGTGATTGGTGGTCAGATGAGTAAATTCGAGCATGATATATATGTGCTAACGCTTTCTTTTCATCTACTCCGAATCGCCTTGCGATACGCCTAATCTTTTCTTTGGAAAAGGTATTCTCAGTATCGATGTAGGCAACAGAAGCTCCAAGTCCTCCCTTATTTTTTGGAAGCTGAATAGTGACCGCAATAGTATGGGCTAAATTTGTCTTTCCTGATTTGAACGGACCATATACTTCAGTAATTTTCCCGGTAGCCATTCCTCCGCCTAAAATTCGATTAAGTTCTACCGATCCAGTGGTAATATATTCCGTATTTTCTTCTATGTCTTCTACAGCAACGAACTCAGACATCCCTAAAGCGTTTCGAGCGTTCCAAATCAGTTTCTTAGCTGTCTTGTCTCCTAAGCCATCAATATCGGCGATAATTGAGGCGGGAGACATAGCTAATGCTTCGGCAGTACTAATTCCGTTCTCTTGAAGAAGTTTGATCTGGCGGGCATTAATACTTTTTACCATATTTAGATCTGAAATTTTTT
The DNA here is from genome assembly GCA_048887165.1 of Candidatus Hodarchaeota archaeon. Classification (GTDB taxonomy): domain Archaea; phylum Asgardarchaeota; class Lokiarchaeia; order Sigyniarchaeales; family SOKP01; genus SOKP01. Next base: position 8,389 of record JBHLJZ010000049.1, read on the forward strand.
CCTACCATCTCTTTTATTATTTAATTAGAATTACTCTTCTTCCTCTCTTAAAGTATTTAAAGAAAAAATGGTTAACAGCAAAACTTCATATATAAAATTAATCTGAATTTAGATAATAAAAATGAAAAAATAGAGAAAAAAGAATAAATAATGGCATTCCCGGGGTTTAATAAAAGGAGATGACCTATATTATGAATATTGTATGAATGCCTATTTATTCCTTTCTTGAAGGTAAATAATTTCAGTTCTATTTAAATAAAAAAAAGAAAAAATTAGGAAGGATCATTTAATATTGAACGTAAACATTTCCTATATTCTTTTGGAGTATATCCGTGTAGGAGAGCCCTATGCATTAACTTGCGATTGATATCCTCCACATCAATTGACTCACCAGAGATATTAAAATCGAGTTCTTCTAATACGCTTGACAATGAGAATTCTTCTCTCTTTCGCATCCCAAAATATCCGCCATAGACAAATAACAAGTAAATGATAAGCTCAAAATTCTCTCCAGCAAACTTCTCCTTACAAGAATCACATATGATTCCTTTGGTCTTCGCATTTTGATATATATCAGACAGCGCTTTTATGTCGGAATTGCATATTGCACATCTTACATTACTAGATCCATTTTTATTTAAACTTTTCATCATACAGCAATTAAATACTGTGAGTATTTAAAGGAAAATTAGCAATTCTACTCGGGAATTTTTCCTTTATATAGGGATCAAACCCTCATTTACAATCTTATACCTCTTATCAGTATTGGTGACTTTCATAGTTAATCCACCGTTAATCTGATGTTTAGATAATGAAATAGATACTCCGTCAATTCGTTGATATAAATTGGCGAAAAATGGTTTTATGGTTCCTGATTCAACATCAGCAGAGACTTCGTGGAGAAGAAGAAGGATAATCTCTTCTCTTTGGCAATACATAATAAGAGGAAATAGCAATTCATCATAAAATCGATTTTTAATGGTACTTATTTTATTAATATCTTTTCTTTGAGAGATTTCATAGCGCAAATGATGGGAAATATTATCAATAACAATAATTTTAATATCAGGAGGCAGATTTTTCTTTTCGAACTTGGTTAAAATATCATATTGTTCCTGATAGGTTTGTATTGTTGTTCCAGGAATTACAAAAATATTTTTTGTAATATATTGAAACTCCTTATCTTTTTTACTAAATATAATTGCTAATCGTTTCTTTGGAAAATATTCACTAGCTTGAACCCATAAACATTGATAATGATAAGGAGTGGTATCTAGCATTAAAAAAGTAGCAATTTGACAGGCTAAAGTGGTCTTTCCTGTCCCAGATTCTCCTGAAATTGATACAATTTTCTTTTCTAATATCATTTTTTTAATATCAGTAATGACAGATGATTGCATGATAATCTTTTACTCTGATAATAGATCTAGAATTTCTTGTTTTGTTCTTTCAGCTTTGTCCTGTTCATCCTTTTTCTTTCTTGAGGCAGGATGGTTTCTTGGTTGACTTGCTTGATTCTCATTAAACATCTGTTGTATAATCATGAGCGTTATAAGATCATCGATGGAATTTTGAGTGGAAGAAGCACGTCCGCTCATTAAATTTCGTAGCAGTCCTGAGTTACCCTTTTTTGCCTTATAGAACAAATAAAGACTGGCAGCAATCACAACAATGATGATAGTAAACACTGGATTGTGTTGATACACCATCATCAGTCCAATAAAGAGAGCAATATAGCATAGAATTTTCATTTCTTCTCACCACTGAGGTTCTTCAATATTTGGCTTAGTTGGTCTATGTCGTCTCCTAAGACCTTTTTTTCTTCGAGAATGAGAGCCACTTCGAAAACGTCGATAGATTGTATAAGTTAATCGAAAAGTGTATTTTATCATAAAATAGCCTCCGATAGTACAAAGAAAAAAGATAATGTAAATAAAAAACTCAAAAGGAACTGAAAATGCCGAGAAATCTATAAATACAAGAACTATACTCATTGAAAGTAGTACCAAAGCAATTTGATACACCGAATAACGAGGGTTTAAATCATATGCTTGGAATATACGTACGATATCGGCGTTGGATGGCCGAGATCCAATAAGTAAAGAGACGGCAAAAAGACAGGTAATGATGAATTCCACTATCCCTATATTTAAAGTAAAAATTACATCTAAACAAAATAAAAATAAAAAGGTTGAGATAAACAACGGGGCTATAGCAACCATAACTGCTTGCATGAACGAGATTTTCTTAAATTCAGGAAGACCTACTTCTCCATGAGGGGCAACTTTTCTTGAAATCTCACTACGATATCTTACTTTAAATCCTTGTGTTTTTACTCCGAATAACACACACATAACGTAATGACTTAGCTCATGAATAAATACCCCGATAAATGCCAGTATATGTAAGAACGTAGAAAGCGGATCTACTTGCTGTCGCTCAACAAATTCAATAATTAGCGATGCAATAACCATAATAGCAAAATAGCCTAATAATTCTATCATCTTACCTGTTATAGGATGTCGATCTATATAAAGAAAAAAAATTCGAGCACTTTATATACAAAGATCTAAATACATGAGGTGGGATCATGAAAAAAATTCAATGGGTTTAGCGGGCTTCTATTTTAAATAAAAGATGAAAAAAAAAAAATGTGCTGAAAGTGTGTTCCATGGGGAGTCTAGGCAAAATAAAAGAGAGAGCTCAATTGGTATATTTATTCTAAAAATATAATAGAAAAATGATTCTCTCTTATCTATTCTCTGAAAATAGTTCAGAAGTACATAATTTCCCAATTTGTACCTAAAACTCAATTTTGATGGATGTGCATTTTTGTCACTGCTTGTTATAATGCAACCTGCAAAGATGAGCTCTGTTCACTACCCTTTTTTCCTTATAAAATATAAGGTTTATCTGAACAAAATAATAAAAAAATCTTTTTTTACTAAAAATTATTACAAAATTTTCGATGAGGAAAAGATTTAAAAAGGGTACACCTACCCATATAGATCTTAAATTACGATAAAATTTATGATGCAAAATGGTGAGTAATAATATATCAAATACCAGTTTTCGAGGAGTTGACCCTGCAATCTCGCCCTTAGAGTGCTGTGATGTGTGTGATTCAACCGAGATTGCAGAGACAAGAGAAGGATTTGTATGTAAAGAGTGTGGGATCGTGCTCCAAGTTCAGAGATTCGAGTATTATCGACCATATAATGAGGATATTATCCAACATGCAGTATTAGGTAAAACAAAAATGGGATTTAAACGAGAGCGTATGTCATTGCAACATTCAGATCGTTTGGAGTCTCAGAGTAAGCTAGATTCTATTCTTTCAAGTAAAAAAGTAGTGGAACGAACTGCTCGAATTGAAATCAATCGTATTTTGACTGCTCTTCAATTGCCATTGAGTTTTTCGGATGCCATATTTAGAAGGGTAATTACCATTCGATCCAAATTGGGAGCTGGGACAAAATACCGTAATCCTGAAAAGCTAGTTCCGATTGTTATGTATCTCTTTTTCAAGCTCAAAGGAAAGACAATTAATAAACATGAGATTTTAGAGGTATCAAGTATCACCAAGAAAGAATTCAATTCCTTTCTGCTTCAGCTTAATATCTTTATCCCTCAATATGCAGAACGTAATCGAAAAGAATATATTTTACAGCGAGTTATGGAGATTACTGAACATTTTGAACTAGAATTGGGCTTTTATTATCAATCAAAAAAGATTCTCTACAAACTGTGGAATACAATTAAAAGCACTACTGATAATGTTATTGCCGGATTAGTTACTTCTATCTCTGCATTATGCTTAGATAACGTCAATGTGAAGGTAAGTGCGATCTGTACAAGGCTCAATATTCGAATGAGTACCATTCAATGTCAGGTGGAGAAAAAAATATTTAAGCACTATCATGTCGCTGGCTTTGAGTCTCTTATTAAATCCTCCCATTTGCTACGAAAAGTTATGGAGAAATATGGCTTATTCGAGACATTCCCTGTAGAATCAGACTTAATGGAAGTAAAATTAGGTGCTGCCCATGATATATTTAACTCCCATAATGGCATAGAATATTATCTTTTCATGCTTAAAGATAACTATGATATACCTGTACTCACTAAACTTTCGGTATATAAAGCGCTGAAATTGGCCGCGTTAGAACAGATCGGAGAAGAACTTGAAGATAAAAAACTATTTGAATTTGAATGGTATAAATATCATTACCCCCGTGGACCTCCGGTGCTTTATACTTGACTATGAACTATGCTACCCTTTTTTTCTAATAATTTTCTTTTTCTTTTTTCTCTCCCTTATTCATTTTTTCTTTATAAGTATACGTAATAATTCGCATCTAACTATAATAATTTCATCAATGGACATATATCAATGAGAAAAAAAATTGTGTTTGGAGTTCTATTTGTATTATTACTTTTTGGGATATATGGGATTTTTGGGCTATCTGTAGCTCCAGTTAACCAAGAATCGACTCCCCATTCTTCTGCGATTAGTGAAGATTTCATACCTGAATTATTGGAAGATAAATCACTTGAATATGGCCAAAAAGGCTACTTTCCCAATATATATGAACCATCCCTCCAAGCTACTTATTATGGACTCTCCGTTCTAAATGCGATCGGGAGATTAGATGTTATTCATAAACCGAATACCAGAGATTTTATTATGAGCTTTTATGATAATACCACTAAATTATTCTGGGATTCCTATGCATATCGAGCTACCGACCTTACCAGTTTCGAGCGACCGTATCCATTGGCTTCACTTCTCGAAATTAATTGTTATGCGGTTTTATCACTGGAAATGCTTGGATATATTCATCTTATTGATTCTACTGCCATGATTGATTTTGTGATGAGCTGTATTAATAGTACAACTAGCGGATTTATCGGGCAGGAATATGATCCTAACTTATTCTCCTTTGAAAAAGTGGCAACCGCCGATAATACGTTTTATGCCATTCAAATAATCGATTTACTTTCTGATTGGAGCGCGTACCCTAATCTTCGTAATAATATAATCTCTTTTATTAACGCGCTTCAGGATCAAGATGGAGGTTTTTTTAATGACCAAGATAAAGTTTTATCATCACTAGGTTATAACGAGCCTAATATGGCTTCCAATTACTATTGTATTAAGAGCTTGGAAATGTTAAATGATCTTACTGGTTTTAATAATAATACTTTTAAAACCTATATGATGGGATTATACGATAATGTAAGCCATTCTTTTAGATTTTTCGCACCTTATGAAAATGAATATGATATCATTGCCACTGCAATGGGGATGGAAATAGCTAAAATTATGAATTTTCAAAATGTTGATATAAATAATTGCATGGTTTTTCTTGTTAATATGCGAAATAGTTATGGGATATGGGGTTCTACTGTTAGATTTAATCGCTACGAACTTATTGATAATTTTCAAGTAATTCGTTCTATTAAAGAAATAGGAAAAATTTCAACCCTAAGTTATCAGGATTTATCTATTATTGCATCAGCAACAATTAATCTATATTATACCACTGGATTTTCCCTCATTTCAGAGCACTATAGCTCTACCCAAACCTTATACACTTTGATCACTTCCTTCGATTTATACGATAGAGTCTTGGAATTATTACCTATAGGATATCTTACTGCCCAATTAGAGAGTATGTATAAATATTATAGCGTCACTGATTATCATACTTTTCTTGCTGTGAGTAATTTAGAATTAGAACGCTCATTTCGATCATTGCCGATTGAATATTATAATGAAGGGGATCATAGCCATATCTATACCACGGATTTAATGAGTGATCACAAATCAATGTATCATGCTCTCCGATCCCTTCAATATATCTCTAAATTAGAAGAATTTCAGTCTGTATGTAATTTAACAGAATTACTTCATTATGTTATCGATTGCCAATTTGTTGAGGATGATAATTATGAAAATTATGGTGGATTTCTCCCTCGCACTACTTTAAAACTTTATTCACTAGAGAGACAAAATCATTCTATCTATTTTGAAAGCTCTTACTATGCGGTAAAAACACTCCAGTTTTTGGCTGATTTTCTTGGTATTGAGTCTCTTGTAGATTTAGGATTTGATGCTAATGCGTTTTTAGATTATGTAAATGGTAGAATTAGAGAGACTTCCAGTGAGCTTTATTTCGATCCTATCTATGCCACTAATCCTGAGATCGTATTAGAGCAAACCTATTATGCCTGTGAGATATACACTTCATTAGGTTCACTTAACCATCTTACCCAAAAAATCAAAAATTATATTAACAATCATCTTAGCTATCGCAATCTAAAAAATGTATATTATAGCTATAAACTCTCGGAGCTTCTTCACTTGAATATCTATTTCGTGGAAGCTTATATCTATAACTTAACGGAATATTTATATACTCCTTCTTTTAAAGAATTCTACTTAAATGATGCAAAACAATATATTGAACAAGAAGCACTGTTATGGGTGGCAGATCTCCTGCTAAACTTTGAAAATCCAAACATTAATCCGGTGGTTGATTATAAATCGATGCTACCCCATGCCCTCACCTTCTTTACGTTCTTTCCTATTGCTTTTGGAACTGTGTTTTATCTCACTAAAAAAGGAACTAAAAAATTAGATCTTAAAAATCTCAAAAAGAAGTTAAAGTTCAAATAATTCTTCCATCTTTTTTTTAAAGCAACAGTAATTACAGATCTTTTCATTATAAATTGTAATTATATTATCTTTATTACCTTCCTAAAATTTTTTTCTTTTTATAGTATGGCAAATATTAGCAATAGATGCCTCAAGATTCACAGATTCTTAAAAAACTTGGATATATTATTAATGCTTTAGATCAATTTCCAGAAAAGCATAATAGCTTATTTAATGTGTCTAAATTAGCCCTAATGCTCCAACTTTCGAAAGAACAAATAGATCAAATACTTAAAATTATTTTTAAGCTTCAAACTCAATTAACTACAATTTTTAAAGAATACAGAATTCAGAAGGTATGGAAAAATGGCATCATCTATCTTACCTTAATACCTAAAGAACGATTTAAAAATAATTCCCGCTTTCTGAAAGAAATTTCGTTCACTACCCTTCATTCTAATTTACTTAATGATATTATCTATTATTTTGAGCATGTAAAAATCGGGAAAGGTTTCAATGTTCATAAAAACGGGACTGAATTATCCCAAAAAGTAAAAGAATTGAACAATGCTCATCCTTATCTCTTTGAAAGTAGAGGAAATGGGTTAATTTATCCTAGTAAACTCGCCATAGAAATAGGAAGACAATTTCATTCCTATAATAAAAGTAATCGCGAAATTTCACAGTTACAAATAGAGGATTATAATATTATAGTACAGTGATAAACAGATGGGTTTGGAAACGTCAATAAACAACGAAAAGCGACTTTTATTAAGGACAGAAAAGATTGAAGAACGGGATTACCAAGTTCAAATCGCTAAGAAATGTATATTAAAGAACTCTTTGGTGGTTATTCCTACAGGATTAGGAAAGACTGTCATTGGCGTGTATGTTGCAGCCAAAACTCTGGAACGTTTTCAACCAGAAAGTAAAATAATTGTACTTGCCCCTACACGACCCTTGATTAATCAGCATTATGATTCATTTAAAGATTTATTAAATATTGATGAAGAGAAGTTTTTCGTTCTGACTGGAAAGACAGCTCCCGAAAAACGAGCTCAATATTACAGGGACCATCAAATAATTTTTTATACACCTCAGACTTTACGCAATGACCTTGTGCATAAACGCTACACGATAGAAAACGTGGTTTTGATTGTTTTCGATGAGGCTCATCATGCCACAGGGGAATATGCCTATTGCCTGATTGCCGATGAATATCTTGATCAAAATCCAGATGGTAATATTTTAGGTCTAACTGCTAGTCCTGGATCTTCCAAAGAAAAAATAAGAACTTTATGTACTAATCTGCATATTTCTCATGAAAATATTTATACTCGTACAAGAAGAGATTTAGATGTGAAAAAATATCTACAACCGCTTGATGTATATAAAATTGGCGTAAACCTTTCGGAACTCATGGAAGATGCCTATTATGTAATCAAGCAGTTATTAGAAGAACGTTTGCAATACCTTTCTCAATACAGCTTTTTGGAAACGCAAGGAGAAACTCTGCATGAAAAGGTTATTAGAAAGGATTTACTCCGACTTAACAGTGAACTGGTTAAATTAGTGAAAGGAGATGGCGATAAAACAGGAGTATATAGTGCACTATCAGTTAATGCTCAAGGATTAATTTTATATCATATGCTCGAATTAATTGAACAGCAAGGCTTAGATGTCTTATTTATTTACTTAGAGAAGCTCAAAAAAGAGGCATTAAAGAAAAATAGCTCTAAAGCGTCCAAGATATTAGCTTCTGATTATCGTTTAACTCGAATTTTTATCGAATTAAAAAAGCACCAGGATTTTTCTCCTGAACAATTAATTCATCCAAAATATATCTTTTTAGAACAAATTTTAGCTGAAGAACTTAAAAACAATTCTGATAGTCGAATATTAGTATTTGTAAAATTACGTGATTCAATAAAAAATATTGTCAAGAAGTTAAAGCAGAGCACCATCTCTTCACTAAAACCGGCTCGATTTGTGGGGCAAACAACCAAATCAGAAGATGATAAAGGACTTACTCAAAAGAAGCAGTTAGAAATATTGGATAAGTTCAAAAAGGGCGAACTAAATGTATTGGTATGCACTAATGTCGGAGAAGAAGGACTTGATATAGCTGAATGCGATTTAGTTGTATTCTATGATGTGGTTGCTTCGGAGATTCGCTTTATTCAGAGACGGGGAAGAACAGGGCGACATCGTAAAGGGAAAGTAATTATCCTTTATTGTAGAGATACTCATGATGAGGTCTATATGAAAATTGCCTTGAACAAATTACGAAAAATGAATGTGAATCTGAAAGATAAAAAAGAACTCACTCATGCTTATCATCCCATCCTGTCGAAAATTTTGCCTTCTATTCCAACCGAAGTAGAAGAAAAACAGGAACCAGAAAATAATTCTACCCGAAATGATAAGAGAGAGAATCAAGAACCTCAGAGAGGATTAATGAGTTTTATATATAAGACACCTGATAAGAAAAAAGAAATCTATGACATAGAAATTAGTCAATTCTTTCCCGTAAAGTTCGGGATTCGGAAATGGTTAAGCGATAATGGAATCGAGTTTGATACCAATGATTCTAAATCCCATATTGTTATGTTTGGTAAACTTTTAATTCAAGTATATGTTCCCCGCCCCTTTAATAATGATTGGGAACAATCTTTACTGGTAACAATAGAGAATCATAAAAAAAACTTTCAGCTTACTATTGTTATCTTTGATTTTGTGGATTTTGAAGAACAGTTCTCAGGAGAAGAAAGGCTTTTAAAAAAGAAAATAAATGAATTTGGGAACAAAAAGGACTTACAGGTAATAATGATAGATAATCCTGAAGAACTGTATTTTATTATCAAAAATATTTATGAACATCATAAACAAAAGGAGTAAGATCTATGGAAGAAGGAACGTTTATTAAAGACTCAAAACCTTATTTAATATTCTGCTGTTCAAAGTGTAAGCAATTTTCTTATGTGAAAACTACCCAAAAAACAACGAAATGTTTACGATGCGGGCGCACTCACCAAGTCCAAAATATTATTAAAAAGGGTGAAATTGTGCATGGTATGAGTGCTGCGGTTAAAATTGTACAAGAAAAGCAAAATGAGATTGGAGTGAATGAATCTAACGGAACTATTGTCCTTAGTTCTGATAGTGATTTTATCGTTGCTTCGGATATTTCTCAAAAGCTTCCAGCAACAACCCAAGAGGATAATTACTCAGCAATATTTAATGCGATATTAGAAGAACTATTTATACAAAATAAAATCTTTCCACGATACATGATGGAAATTATGGCTGAAAACTACGGCATACCTGCATCTGAAGTTAAACTTCTTATTCGTGAGTTTCGAAATAAAGGGATTCTAATTGTTCAAAAGAATAAGAATTACTACTATACCCTCAAAACTTAGTTTATTTGTTCTTCTTGTTGGACCAAAACTCCCTGATTGCCTCTTCAAATTCGAGCTTCATCATGGCTTTATAGATGGGATGGCGTTGTTGAAAAGGAATTTTCTCATACCCCTCATAAATGTCAGGACAAGATTTACTTTCCATGATTGAAGAAAAGGGGATTACCATCTCAGAAATAATATGATCTAATGATCTTTCAGAAGTAATATCAATTATAATATGATCCTCCTTTTCTTTTTCAATTGATCCAGAACTCATAGTTCATCATTTTAAACTGCTTTTTATTAAGAAATATTGAGGAATAATATAAAGAAAAAAGGACTTTTGGGATCTCAAATTGGAAATTTATTTTTTTTTTCTTTATCTTCCTGTAATTCTCTTAAGTAGAGTTTAATAAGATTTCGTTGGGCTTTACAATAGGCAATCTTCTGTTTGTTAGGTAAATTAGGATAAGTCTCTAAGATTTCTTTTATTAATGCTAAAATTTCAAGATTTTGACGTTTAGTTTTATCAAGTTGTTTAATAATGTAGCTATTCTGTTCTTTTTCTGGTCTCTTAATTACTATAAAATCTTTAATTCGAACTTTTTTTTCACTATTTAAATCAAAAGGATCATGCTCATTGATAGTTCAATCCCCTCGTCTAATCTCCCTTAATTATTTTCTTACATAAGTTTACTCCTAAACCTGTCTTTCTATCAAGCACATATGGATTTTCTTTCTTCACTTGGGTTGCGGTATGATATCCCGCATTAAATAAAATACGCGCCCTTACTCGTGCCACATTTTCTAAACGCAGCACTAAGTCAAATAATTCTTCCTTAATCCCATAATGGACTCGAACCTTTAGACTCTCGCACATTTCTGCTATCTTAATCATCTTATCTTGAAGATCAATCCCTGTTTCACTTAAATAGACCGCAATGATACCAATAAAGGTGATAATCCGCTCTAAATTGTCCCGAATGGCATATAAATCACCCGCCATAACACTATGACGTTCTATAATGGTCTCAATAGGTTCTTCATCTGCCCACTCTAATACTGGTTGGAGCATTTTGTAATTGCGTTCTCTTCCTTCAGCTATTAAAATATCAAAAGCTTCCTTAATGATATCTTGGTACGAATCCATTTCTATATTCTCTAATTTTTGGCGTATTAATACCCCTGAAACAGGATATAAATATAAACGGATGATAAGTTTTCCAAATTGAGAGCACTTAATCGTGTTATCTGCATTTTTAGAAATCAATCCTTTTTCAAATAAATAATTTAGGATATATTGATTCTTTACGGATCGAGGAATGATTGAATCAACGTATTTTTGAAAATGGATATCAGGAGTATCAATAAGATGAAGTAAAAAGAGAGTAATATGATCGCAGAAGGTAAAGGTAAACTCATCATTGGCATAATTATCAGAAATACCATTCTCAAACCCACATGAACAACGTATTCCGTTATCAATACTAAATTCACAAAAATAGACACCGAATGACGTTTTCACATAACCTGCAATCGTGGTATTGGTAAGCTGAGAGAGCTTAATCTGATTATGGCTCTTTTTTAAATCCTTTACTTTATCTAAATTGGCATGGAGTTTTAAAATATTAATAGGCGTAATTTCTTTTATTAGTAAAAATTGGTCAATAGGAATATCCTGATCTTTCATTTTATTCTGCATTGCATACCAAAAGTAGGTCTTACGAAAAAATTGTTTCAAACTCTCTAATGTAATGTACTTTTCTTCGTAAACCCGTAATAAGACTTGTTCTTTTAGGGTATTAATCCGATTTAAGCCTGAGATCAATTCGTTATACTTCGGTGTAAACGTCTCTTTCCCAATACCATCCTGAAAATAATGATCTTCTACCCAATTCCGTTCTTCCACATCGCTCACTAAAATAATTCCATAGCCTACTGCATCTAATCCTGGACGACCAGCTCTTCCTAAACACTGAAATACCTCATTTGGAGAGAAAGGGCGGAAAAAAGAAAAGCCATCTCCGTTTTCAAAATAACCCTTGAAATTTTTGATATTGTACCCTGATGTAACAAACTTCTTAAAATCTTTTAAGACAACTACTCGGGCAGGAAGGTTTATACCGGCACTCAACGTGGTAGTTGAGCATAAGACTTTCAATATGCGTTTACGAAACGAATCTTCCACTAATTTCCGTTCTTTCGGTAATAACCCCGCATGATGAAAGGCGAGTCCGTATTTGATTACTTTTCTTAGCTCATTATTGCCTCCCTTAATCTTGGTGAGGCTTGCTTCTAATTTTTTACAAGTTTTCACTTCCATTTCTGATAAAGTATTTTTTACCAATTGTCTGAGGTTATGAGCATTTTGTTGGGCTCCTTTCCGTTTATTTAAGAAGATTAAGACTTGCCCTTTTTTTTCTAGGGTAGATTTTACTATCTTTTTGATGGTGGAATCTTTGTTTTGTGTTACTTCAATTTTATAATGAAGAGGAACAGGACGCTCATCGGAGATGATAAGGGATGTCTTGTTACCTAATGAAGAAAGCCACTGGTTAAAAAATTCAGGGTTAGCAATGGTAGCCGATAATCCAATAATCTGAGGGCTATGTAAAAACTCATTTAATCGGACAATAAGCGATTCCAACCGTGGACCTCGATCACTCTCGCCGATGGTGTGAATTTCATCAATAATTACCGTGGAAATGTTAAAGATCCACTCTTTATCATAAAAATTACGAAGGATGGAATCCATCTTTTCATAGGTAGTGATAATAATATCTGCTTCTTCTAATTTTGAGTCATCTACCTCATAATCTCCGATGGAAAGCTCCACATTTATTCCAAACCGTTCATAACTTTGTTTAAAATGAAAATACTTTTCGGTGGCAAGGGCTTTAAAAGGAACAAGATAGACACTTTTTCCAAAGTCCTGAGACACATTGTGAACAGCACATATCTCTCCAATAAGAGTTTTCCCACTTCCAGAAGGAGCACATACTAGGAACGATTTTCGAAAGAAAAGACCGTTTTTGATGGCTTCTTTTTGAATAGTGCGGAGTTTGAAAATTTTCTGCTCAAATAAAGCTCGTAATATTCGTTCTTCAAGAATATATTGAAAGATCTCTTCATCTTGAGGTGGCTCATCTTTTTTAGTATACTTTGTTAGAGAGATGTTCTTTTCACCATTACCTACACTTTAACCCTAAATATGATGGCTTAATTTAAAGAAAAAAAGAGACTTAATAATTACTATTTTAGATAAGCAAAAATTTAAAATTTAACTATAAATTGATTTTAAAATTGAATCGAAAATTCAAACTTCATAAAAGCCGTCTTCCAGATTTTTTTCTTTAAATACTTATAAAAATACCATCGTTTGATTCCCATGACAGATACCTATGAAGATCAAACTGGAAAAAAATACGATCTAAGTTTTATTTTTGATATGACTAATGACGCTCTTCAGTGTGGTGATAAGGAACTTGCCTTACAATTTACGGAAAGAGCATTAAAACAAGCTCAAGCAGAAGACAATCATAGGTGGATTAAAACCTTTGAGCAAGTAAGATCAAATTTAAACCTTTCCCAACAGAAAATTCGAGTAGCTAAAGGACATGATCTTACCAAAATGAAAGGTATTGGGCCTTCTACTGCCGAAAAGTTACAGCAAGCAGGAATACGGACTATTAATGAACTCTTAGAAAAAACAGAATCTCAACTTTCGCAAATTCAAGGGATTGGGATGAAAGCAGCTCAAAAAATGTTAACAAATGCCTATGAGTACGGTAAATTTCATAAAATTATTTCTACTAGTGAAGAGATGCCTATCGATCAGGCCAACAATCAAAATGACCTAATTGTTGAAGGAGACGATTTAGAAGATATAGATGAGAATGAGATTCAAAGTGAAAAGGAATTAACTCCTTATCAGCAGGTAAAAGCACATCATCAAGAACAGCAATTGAACATCAAAGAAGTGGAACAAGAACCTATTGATATGTTTTTCGTTCAGGAATCACCAAATTCAAACCGTAGGTTTGAAGAAAAACTAACTTTTCCAGGAAAAACGGCAACTTATTTTAAGGATACTGAACTCTCAACCACACCTCAGTTAATCACTCATCAATCAATAAGTAATGAAGTAGATCGCTCTATTTCGGAACTAAGAGAAGAAGTACCCATATCCAGTAATGTGATGGATTCAATTTCTGATATTATGCAGGAAAGGGGGTATTATTTTATTCCTTCACAACTTCATAAACAATATCCCCTTAATTTGCTTGCAGTTCAAGTCTTAGAAATTGATGAGAATCGGAATTTAATCTTAATTGTGCCTCTTATTATTGATTCAAATCAGCATAGTATTCTTGTTTCAGAGCAGACTATTCGATACGATATTAAAAATCGTTCAGAAATAGCAGAGGTAAATATTTATAGTCAACAGCTTATTCAAGTAGCCGAGACATTATTTACGGGGCTAATTAATGGTCATCATTTTTTCAATATAATTAAAAATACATTAAAAATGGATCTTTCAATAGAAAAGAGTATTGAACATAAGAACCTCTATTTTTATGTGGGAAATATCGAATATAAAATGAGAGTAGATCCTGTATTAGTAACTGAACATAGTCCCTTATTTTCGGAAAAAACTATAGCTTTTGCTTATCAGCGCCATTCAAATTTGCATGTTATTAACTTAGACCAAGTTTCACATTTATTAGAATTTTTAGAGCAAAAATACATTACACTCGAAATCCATTCCAAGAAAAGCAATTCCATGAAATCCTATAAGGAGTTAAAAGAAAAGTTTTCCCGCTACTTTCAGATGATGCAAATCCCATTTATGGGTTATCTGATGCTATTTGGAATTACCTTTTTCTCCAATCTTCCATTACTGGTTAATATAATGATAAGCCTAGGATATGCTGCCATGGGTATCTATCTATTTTCCTCTGGTTTTCTCTATTATTTGGTGTTTCGAGAGAAATGTAAGATGGATAAAGATTTTATGAGTCCCTTTCATAAAAAAATATATCAAATTAGCGATGATGAGCTGTTTCTTATAAATGTAGATTTGAAACCTGACTATATGGAACAATTAGGGTATGAATGCTTTGGAAAAAATCACTCCTATAAGACCTTGCATGAAATAGAACATAGAAAAATTGAGCAAGAAATTATTAAAAAACCGATTACTATCCAAGCAAAGATGGATGAGCTATACGAAGCACAAGAACCAAAACCTACGATAGACAAAAGTATCATTGAGAAATATAGCTCTTTCTTGGAAGATTAGATTCTTTTAAAACGATATTATCTCTGAAACCTATTTCTCCAAATATCATGTAAAAATGGATACTATCATGAAAGCAAAAATAAGTAAGATTAAACATCTAAATTTTATTTTTTATTTTTCACCGCAGCTCTCTGGACTCTGCTTTTGATGACATTTTACTACTTCCTTTACCTTTTCCCATACATTTCACTTCACTTTTATTTTATTATAAAGGGAGACTCCTGCCACCAGACCTAATAACTAGGTCAAAAATAAAATAGGGAGAGGAGGGCGAAACGGTTGTACATATTGCACTACCAAAAGACAAAAATCCAGGGCGATAGCAGGAGTCATGGATAGATTAGTTTTCTTTTGTCTTATCATTAGACCATTATAATGTTATAAAAAGTTTATTCCTTAAGAAATAGAAGGGGGTGTAAGATTTTTTTTCCTTTAAATAGATTCAAGTTACTACAATTCAAATCATGAGTATCAGCCTTAAGGTAGGAGCTAAAGTTAGTTTTATTATTGGGATTGCGATCATATTTGTTTCACTATTTATGGATTGGTATTCTTTTCGAGCAACCGATAGTGAGGGATATACTGTTATTCAATGGAGCTATTATCTGTTATTTGATTGGCATACCACATTATCTACAGTTACATATATTAATGACTTATATCGCCCAGAATATGCGTCTGTTCCTTTAGTAATTCCGGTTATGATGATCCTTTCCCTTGCAATTGGAGTCTATGGAGCAATTATCCATGATATTGAGAGAAAAAGTAGTTTCTCTTCGTTGAAAAAATATGTCTATGCTAATTTCATGATCTTGATTCTCAATGGATTTTTTCTCATAGGGGTTCCTGCAAATTATCTTATCCCCAATGATCTCTATTATCCTTTTATACATTTTAACGATGTAGACCTCGGAGTTAGCTTTGTCTATAATATTGGAATAGGTTATATTATGCAAATAGTCTCAATGGTCCTAATTGTTCCATATGTAATTTTCTATTACAATACAATGCGTATCTTTGAAAAGACCAGGTATTCTTATGAAACTAGGATGGAAAAGGCTTTAGAAAACGTGAAAGAGCTGGTCGACATGGATAGACTTATTACCGAAGAAGAAATGGTACTAGAACAATCTAAGTCCAAGATAAGAAAGCGTCAAGCTAAGCATACTAAGCATACCTTAAAAGAATCTGAGATTGATCAGATTTATCATAAATTTTTAGAATCAAAAGGGGCAAAATAATGGAAGATCGTCAATTATTAGATGTAAAATTAAAGAAATTAATTCAAGTCTGTAAACAAACGCTCAATTACAAGAAGTTAGCAGTGGTAGGATTTATCTTACAAAGTAATCTTATCGACGAGATAGGACTTAAATTAGCGTTTCGTTTGAGAAATAAGAAGTCTGGTGAAAAAGTATATGATTATATGAACGCTATAAACGAGTTTTTCTGGCAAAACGTTCATATCCACATATTTATGCAAAATCTGGTAGAGTCCATGAAACGTATAGAACTACTTTTCTTAGCAAAAAGAGGGGACATCTCTCTGGAAAATATAAAAAAGCTGTTTGATATCTACTTTACGCTTAAAAATATTAATATCCCCAATCTTCAAGAAGAAATAACATTAAAAGATTTTTCTCAGGAATCACAGCTTAATTATTTATCATTTATAGCCAAAGGAAAACAATCAAAGACTGGTCCCGATAAGGTAAAGTCTTTATTATTGCATAGAATTACCCAAAAAGAGCAGATACTTCGAGATTCCTATGAAGAAAGATTTGATCATAAGACATTTACAGATTTATTAAAATTACAGGCACTTAAAAATTCCATTGAAAAAAGTTCTAAAGGAAAAATTGCGATCCAAGGACGACTTTCAGATAATTTAATATATCACAGTTCCCAACAAAACATCATCATCTATGCTATATGGGGAGTGTTTCTGGTATTTGCAATGATTAGTGGGCTTATTTTATATGAAACGATTTTTTTTCCGTATCTTACCGTAAAACTAAGCCCTGTATTATTGTTGGGAATATTGTCCTGTATCATTGTATTTTTTATACATAGAAGTTACCGTAAACGGAGGTAGTGAATAAATGGTGGATATCTATAGTGAATTTTTATCAGATTCTTATGGTACCATAAAAGATACTAAAAAAAAAAAAGAGGGTTATCTTAATATTTGGAAGATTAATCCTTCCTATAAAGATATCAATAAGACACGACGCATTTTTAAAAGGATATTTTTATTGGTTATGGGATTCGGGTATGCCTATACTCTGGTGTTCGTTACTGCCAATATCGTTATCTCACTGGGATTTAGTAGCTTCCTTGTAGTTGTATTTGTGCTAGTATTTCATGAGCAATTCTTCTCGATCTCACGCATCTTTTCAAAAGGTAATTTCCAGCCCTTTGGCAAGTATATCTTTTGGAAAATGATGGAAGACCCCTTTACACTATTTTATACCAATACCCACGATAATTTTACCGTTGGATTGCGTACTTTCAATATTGCAGTAATACCAGAGAATATCCACGCCAATATGAGACAATTTATTCAATCACTTAATAGTACCTTAGTTCCTTTTTCATTTCAAGTGATCCAAAAACCACTTCCCAATGAGCGTGAGTTTTCTTTTAAAACTATATTATCCTTTAACCTATATTATTGCTTGAAAGGAAGAATTACTTATCCGAAACTCCGAGAGCTTCTTTTAAAATTAGATACCTATTGTTCTGCACTCCAATCAGGACTGGCTTCCAATTTCCATCATTTTAAAACACTTCAGTTAACTTTTTTCGAAATAGTAGATAATATCAGGGCTTCATTTCTCCCGCAAGAGATATTAGATACTACACTTTCTGATACCGTTGTCATTACGAAAACCAGAATGAAGGGAATAATTGGTAAAATACTTGTCCTTGTTATTATTATTCTTTTATTGGATCTTCTATTGTCTCTCATTGATATCCCTATTCTAATAAGAGTTGGAATAATCATAGGAATGAGTGTAATATTTCTCCAAATGTTTGCTCGAGACATTCTATTTCAGTTGGTTAATTCGAGATTCTTTGGATTAAAAGATATCGACACTATCGATCCCTTTGCTAATGTATACTTCTATCGTTTTTCTCAAGCTCCTAATACCATTTTCTTTCATGTAAAAGGGAAAATCACAGGAGGAATAAAAATGGCAAATTTACAAAGCATAAGTCCACCCCCTATTTGTTTTCCCAGTAAATTTTATATTGGGTTAATCAAAACGAAGATGCCTTTTAACTGCTCGTTTATAATGGCACCAATGAGTTACTACGAGTTTGATAAGGAAGCGTTTGATTATCTCCAAGAAAAAACAAAAAAAATCCATCTTTACAATATTAAAAATGAGGATCATGAGCTTAAGTGGCTTTCGCAACGAGTAGGAGTATGGAAAACCCT
>JBHLJZ010000050.1:0-26052 GCA_048887165.1 Candidatus Hodarchaeota archaeon
TTCATTTACTTTTTCTTATTATAAAATTTAAGTAAAAGTCTGAAATTTATATCATTATTATAAAAAAAAATAAAATTTTCATAAAAAATCTAAACATAAAAGGTAAATACAAAAATGTCTGAATCTGATTTTAGAATTTATTTGAAAAATAACGTAGATGCCGTTTATGCCAATTTAAATCAAAGAAAAGAGTTTTTTATTACTGTACATAATGTTTCTGGAAATTACATACCCCAGGTTAGAGTAAAACTGGCAGGTCCTCCACAAGTCAAGCTTTTAGTCGCTTCAGAATGGTATAGTGGAATGCCTGCTGGAAAAAGTAGTAATCGTCTATTTACAGTATTACCTAAAGAAGAAGGAATATATAATATTAAAGCTACTCTTCTGTCAAAAAAAGGGCATATGATCGAATTTCCGTTTGAAGTACGGGTTGGAATTCAAGCACCAACTACTTTAAAGGTATTAAAGGAAGAACCTAAGCCTATAGCTGATAAACAGGCAGAGAAAGTAAACTGCCCATATTGTCATGAAAAAATTGATAAGGATGCTAACTTTTGTCCACATTGTGGTTCAAATTTGGCTGAGAAACAAAAAGAAGTTAAAGAAGAAGCTTCAATTAAGCATTGCCCAAATTGCGGAAGAGAATTGCCAATCGATGCAAAGTTTTGTGCGAAATGTGGTGTTAAGCAGGAATAATCTCATAAATCAAATCTTTTTTAATTTTAAATAAAATCCTAATATAAAATCTAATTTATTTCTAACTCCATATGAAATCACATTTAATTTTAACTCATAATCATCTTTATGAGAAGTAATTAATGGTTAATAAATATGTTAAAATTAACTTTGAAACAAATAAAATTTAATTAGTCAAACTTATACATTCTGAAGATTAAATTATTATCTTAGTTGTTATTTATGGTAAACGTTTTAATAATTGGTCATGGTGCTAGAGAACATGTGATTGGAGAAACATTAACTAAGTATGGTGCTAATTTGCATGCATTTATGAATTTTAAAAACGCTGGTTTAGATGAGTTATGTCAAGGAAGAATAAAAATACATTCAGAAACCGATTTTAAAGAGATTATTGAATTCTGCAAACTTAAATTGATTGATTTTATTGTCATTGGCCCTGAAGCCCCCTTAGTAGTTGGAATTGTAGATGCAATTGAAAAAAATGGAATACCTTGTGTTGGTCCAAAAATAGAAGCTGCTCAACTAGAGGGATCAAAAGTATTTACAAGAGCTTTATTAGAAAAATATAAAATCCCTTCTAATATTGCAAGTAAAAGATTTAATTCAATGGAGGGGGTGGAACAATATATCAAAGATATGGGTGAGGAGAAACTGGTTGTCAAACCTGACGGCTTAACTGGCGGTAAAGGTGTAAAAGTTTATGGAGATCATCTTTTCTCTAAAAAAGATATACTATTCTATTGTCAAGAATTAGTCAATCAAAAAAGTTCATTTTTATTAGAAGAAAAATGCGATGGAGAAGAATTCACACTTCAAACTTTTGTAGATGGTAAAAATGTTGTAGGAACTCCTTTAGTCCAAGACCATAAAAGAGCATACGAAGATGATACTGGGCCTAACACCGGTGGAATGGGTTCATATTCCATGCATAATCACCTCCTTCCATTTATAAGTAAATCTGATTTCGAAGAAGCTATAAACGATATGAAAAAAGTTGTTGCTGCTGTTAAGGCTGAGACTGGAGTAGAATATAAAGGTTTCTTATATGGTCAATACATGAGGACAGCCAAAGGCATCAAATTAATAGAATTTAATGCCCGATTTGGAGATCCAGAAGCAATGAATGTTTTACCAATTTTAAAAACTAATTTTATTGATATTTGCATGGGTATGATAAACGGTAAATTATCATCAAATATAGAATTTGAAAAAAAAGCTACAGTATGTAAATATTTAGCTCCAGAGGGATATCCCACATCTCCTAAAAAAGATGAAAGGATTGAGATTAATAAGGATGAATTAGAAAAAATTGGAGCAAGATATTATTATGCTTCTGTATATAAAGAAGGTAATAATATTTTAACTACGACTTCAAGAGCAATGGGGATCTTAGGTATTGCTGATAGTCTAGAAGACGCTGAAAAGATAGCAGAACAAGGTATAGGATGTATAAAAGGAAGATTATTTCATAGAAAAGATGTTGGAACACAAAAATTACTCCAAAAAAGAATAAATCATATGAATTCTATTCTTGGTATACTCTAGTTTTGTTAAAGATTATATTTTATAATGATCAATTTATAAAAGAATTTATCTTACTAATTATTTGGATTATGACCTGGCATCAACAAAATGCTAATTTTAATACATTAATTAGACAAGTTTTTCATGAAAAAGATATAGAAAAACGAGCTGAAGCTGCAAGACAAATAGGTTTCTTAAAAGATGGTAGAGCAGTAAATCTACTCTGTCGTGCTTTAAAGTCCGAAAAAGATTTAATTGTGGTTAATAGAATTATAGAAGCAATGGGAAGGATAGGTGATGGAAGATGTACGTTAATAATTCTCGAGAAATTGAAGGAAGAATTAAAAAATGATGATCCTGACAAATTGAAATTAATTTATATAATTGAAAGCCTAATGAGAATTAACGATAAAAGAGCATTACCTTATATTGGCTACTTTTTAAACTCTGAAGATAATGAGTTAAGAAATCTTTCAGAAAAAGCTTTTGATGTTATAGAACCGAAGTGGCGTGAAATCGTTAGAAAGGAACGAAGAGAAAAATCAATTCAAGAAATTTTTAGGATAAATTTATAACCTAACTTTCCAAGACTTTAATTATTTTTAAAATATTTTTCATAATATTTCCTACCTCTTTTGATTTGATTTAATCTTTTTATATAATTTATGAAGATACAACACCAGAGAACAACTCCAATCATCATTACAATTAAAGTGAATCCCCCTAAAACACTAAATGAAAATGAAAAAGCTAAAAGTATAAACAAATAACAGATATTTAAGGTAATTATTGTTGTTTTTCTTTTAGATTCTTCAATGAATTCATTCTTTTTTAAACTATCATAACAACTACAACATATTAGTGGTATTTCAATATTGAAACGTTCTTTAAAGTACAATTTATGGATAACAGAAAGCATTCTATCAATACGGTTTCCACATAATTTACAAAGCATTATTTTTCGTTCTAAACGGTCAAGTTCGATTTTATTTATTTCTGACTTAGGAAAAAAACAATCGTTTTCTTTGTAATGAATACAACTTTTACATGTTAATAGGTTTTCCATCTGCTTTTCTTGAAAGTACGTTTTATCAGGTATTTTAAAGAAAGGGAAATGTGAATGAGACTGGCATAGTACTCGACCTTTTTCATCAATTTCAAAAGAAGGCTCAATAAACGACATGATCATATAACGAGGTTTTATCATGAATAAAATGAATTCGGTTGTATATTTATTTAACCATTATTTTTCATAAGCTGATTAACTTTTTTTAGCTTTAACTCTTACTTAATTGATTGGTTTTGCTATTAAATATATCCTTCTTATCGATTTTTAGCAAAAAATTTTAGTATGAAAAAAACTTATACAAAAATATAGCAATTTCTTAATTGATAATCAAAAAGTAAGAGGTCTCAATCCAAAATGGCATCAATTTCAGAAGCAAATTATAATGTTGGTCATATTTTAACTGAAAATTTAGATGATTTAATATACATTCTTAATGATAATTTTGAGTGTGAATATATAAATGACGAAGTTCATTTTGAACTCTTAGGTTATACAAGTATTTCAAAAAATATCTCAGATTTTGTTCATTATGGGGATTTGAAAAAAACAATAAAATTTCTTAATAGAACCTTAAAGACAGGAAGAGCCTTAGAACAAATTAGAATAAGAACTAGAAATAATTATAGCTATTTTGAAGTTAAAGGAAAACGTTTTCTTGATGATGATAATAATACTAAGATTTTACTGATAGTAAGAGATATATCATATTTTAAAGATCTAGAGAGTAATTGGCTTGAAAAAGAAACAAAATTACGCGAGTTGGCAGAAACATTACCAGAAATAAGGTTCTGGAAACTTTTACAACCTGAAAGCGGAAAATCAGCATTTCATAAGACTAGAGAGATGTTAGATATTGTAATCGATAATATACCTCATTTAATATATTGGAAAGATACTGATTTAAATTATTTAGGTTGTAACCGGAACTATGCTTTAGAAAATAATATAGAAGATCCAAACTTTATTGTAGGCAAAAAAGATATAGAAATGCCTTGGTTAAAGGGGAATGTAAATTTAATCCAAGAAAAAGAATTTCGAGTGATAAGAAAAGATAAAGCTGAAAATGTTATTGAGTTATTGAATTTATTTGATGGAAAAGAATCTTGGTTTGAAATAAATAGAATTCCTTTACATAGTGTCAAAGGAGATGTAGTAGCTGTACTTGTTATTTACAATAATATTACTGAAAGAAAAATTGCTGAAAAAAAAATCAAAGAATCTGAAAAAAAGTACAGAAGCATTTTAGAAAGTATAAGAGAAGGGTATTTTGAGGTTGATTTAGAAGGAAATTTTATTTTCTTCAATGATAGTCTAAGTGAAATCACAGGTTATCCAAAGAATGAATTATTAGGCAAAAATTATACGGAGATGACGGATAAGGAAAATAAACAAAGAATTTATCAACTTTACAGTGATGTTTATAAAACAGGTGAATCCCAATCTTCAATTCAATTCGAATTCTATAAAAAAAATGGAATTAAAGTGATAGCAGAATCCTCAGTTAATCTCAAATATGATACCCAAGGAAAAAAGATAGGATTCTTTGGAATCGTAAGAGATATAACTGAAAAATTTAACTTAGAAGAGAAATTAAAAGAATCAGAGGAAAAATACAGACTTATATCTGAAAATGCGTATGATTTAATATCAATATTAAATCAGGAATTGAAATTTGAATATATAAATGAAAATCCATTGTTAATAACTCTAGGTTATACAAAAGATGAAATTATCGGTAAATCCGTCTTGAATTTCGTTCATCCCGATGATAAAAAAATCGCGATTAAAAGTTTAATTGGAGGGCTCGAAAAAGGAGAGGGAGTTCTAGAATTAAGAATACAACATAAAAATGGTCAAGATATATGGATTGAAGTTAAGGGAAAAACTTTCTTAGATAAAGATGGAAAAGTCAAAGGAATTACAATCGGTAGAGATATTACCAAAAGGAAAGAGATTGAACAGCAAATTCTAGAATCAGAAGAGAAATTACGGGTATTAAATAGAGAGCTTGAAAATCTTGTTCTAGAAAGAACTAAGGAATTAAAGGAATCAGAAGAAAGATATCGTCATTTATACAATGATTCACCTTATAGTATTGCACTTCTAAATTTAGAAGGTGAAATAATTGACATTAACTCAACAACTACTACATTATTTGGATATGATAAAGAAGATCTCATTGGTAAAAATTATCAAGATCTTTTTAGTTTATATCCTGAAGCCACTAAAGCAGCTCTAAGAGAAATCCCTGATCTACTTTCAAGAAAACCGCAGATGGAACCAGTTGTTAAACCGCAAATCATAAAGATTTACAATAAAGAAGGTAAATCTTTGTGGGTTGAATCACAAATATCAACTATTAAATTAGGAAAGGAAAATATTATTCAACTTATTACTCAAGATGTTACTGAAAAAAAGCATGCTGAAGAAAAACTCAAAGAATCTGAACAAATTCTAAGACAACAAAACATTGAACTTAAGGAATTAGATAGATTAAAAACAGATTTTATAAGTATAGCCGCCCATGAATTAAAAACCCCATTAATCTCGGTTGGAGGATACGTAGATCTAATTCTTATGAGAGAAAAAGAAAATCTCTCTAAAGATATTGTAGAAGATTTAAATCGTGTTTTAGGTAATGTAAGACGTTTAGAAGAATATGTAAACCGCTTAATGGATGTTATGAAGATTGATGCTAAAAAAATGGAATTAGTTTTACAAGAAGAAAGTCTATTTAATATTATCAAAGATAGTATTAAAGGCTTAGACTTTCAAATAAGTCAAAAAAGATTAACGGTGAATTTATCTATTGATAAAAATTTTATTCTAGAGGCTGATTCATTTAGAATTTCTCAAGCTTTTTCAAACATTCTCTCTAATGCCATAAAATTCTCTCCTGAAGAAGGTATCATTGAAATTATAGCAAATAAAGAAAATAATAATTATTTAGTTAAAGTAAGAGATTATGGAGAAGGGTTAACTGAAGAGGAAATTAAAAAGCTATTTGGGAAGTTTGTTTCATTGGGAAAAAGTGCTGAAAATTTTTCAACGTTCGAGAAAGGAAGTGGATTAGGATTATACATTGCAAGAGGTATTATAGAAGCTCATGGAGGTAAAATTTGGGTTGATTCAGAGGGTAAGGGAAAAGGAGCAGAATTTATCTTCTTACTGCCAATTAATAGATAATTAACATTTTATATATGAATTTTAATTTTTTCTTTAATAATTAGAAAATAAATAGAAATTTAAAGTTCTATTATCATTAATATTTCAAACCGTTTGGATACTATTCGAAAAACACCAATGTTAGATATATTAGATTCTAATGTCGACAATAATAATCTCTGAAAAAAATAAAGCAGCTGAGGCTATAGCAGAAGCCTTGGGGCCCGTTAAAGTTTTAAAGAGAGGCAAAAAGTTAAATATATATTATGTTTCTTCGAGAGATTTATATGTAATTCCTTTAAGGGGGCACATTCTTGAATATAGGAACACTGAAGATTTCAAGAGTTGGACAAAAAGTAATCCACGTGAAATAATTACTAATGATAATGCTATAAAAAAGTTCCCTATAACAGGTACTCGTCCTTTCATCCAAGCATTGAAGGAATTCTCAAAATTAGCAGACCATTGTATTATTGGAACTGATGCTGACATTGAAGGATGTAATATTGGTATTTTTGACGCTCTTCCCTATATTAAACAAGCTAATCCTAAAATTGAGATTTCTCAATTATGGTTAAGTTCTCTACAAAAAAGTGAAATTTTAAATAAATTTAGGAGTTTAACGGAGCCCAAATATAGCTGGGCAGAATCTGGTGAGGCGAGAGCTATAATTGATGCTATAATTGGATTCTCGGCTACAAGAGAAGTCACAAATACATTTAAATCCCTATTAATTAAATTAAAAATAAAATTTACCTCAATTGGGCGAGTTCAAACAAGTCTTTTATATCTAATTTATTTGAGAGAAAAAGAGATAATAACTTTTGTACCAGAACCTTTCTTTACCATAGATGCAGTTTTAATCCATGATAAAGGCACATTTAAGGCTGAACATGAAAGAAATCCTTTTTCAAGAGAGAAAGAATCTGAAGTTAACAATATCTTCCTTAAAATAAAAGATGAAATAATTGCTCAAATTTTAGATTATTCTAAAAATCTTGTAAAAAGATCACCACCTACTCCTTTAACAACTTCAAAAGCATTGATTTTATTAACGAAAAATCTAAAAATTCCTGCTAATGTTGCTTTAAATACAATGAATGCTTTGTATTTGAATAAACTAATATCTTACCCGAGAACTGATAGTGATGTCTATAAACCAGATTTTGAACATGAAGTTATATTAACAAAATTTTCTAAACATTCTTCGTATGGTACTTATACAGAAATCCTTTTAAAAGCTAAAAAACTTGTTCCCACTAAGGGTAAGAAAGATGCTGGAGATCACCCGCCTATTACACCAATTGCAAGTGTAGAACTAGATGATCCAATATTTCAAAATAATTTACAAAAAAAAGTTTATGATTTACTCTCAAGACATTATCTAGCATTATTTGGAGAAGATGCTACAGAATCAAAACAAAAATTAAAATTGCTAATTAAAGATGAACCATTTAAAGCGCAAATTGTTTCTTTAATTTTTCAAGGATTCTTAGAAATAGCACCTTTTCTAAGACCTCATTACGACACCGCTATTCAAATTCATGGAGAAAAAATACCAGTGAAAGAAATTACACTAAATAAAAAAGAAACAAAACCTCCACCAAGATATAGAGATAATACTTTGCTTAAACTAATGGAAAAACATCATTTAGGCACAAAATCGACGAGACCTATAATAATAAGAATTTTACAGAAAAGAAACTTATTAAAAAGATCCAAAGTTCAATATTTTTTAACTGAATTAGGTACTTTTTTAATTGAAAATTTGATAAAAATTTGGCTACCATTTTTGAAACCAGACTTTACAAAGAGTGTAGAAATAAGATTAGATAGTATAAAAGAAAACACGCGAAAAATGCAAGACGTTATTAAAGAAGTGAAAAAAGAATTTCTAGAATTGTTTGATAAATTCTTATTAAATAAACCAAATTTTTTAAAAAAAATTAAAAAATATGAGGCTAAAGCTCACCATTTAAATAGTTCAACTCGTGATGAATTTCTATCTACGACGTCACTCTGTCCATTTTGTAAATTATATACGATGAAATTTATTTATTTAAAAGAAAAAAGATTCTTGGCTTGTTCTAATGATAAATGTAAAAAATATCTCCCATTACCAAAAAAGGGTAAGATTGAAATGTTAAATTCAACATGCTCGTTATGCGGATTTAATATCTTCAAAATATCGCTTAGGAAAAATAATTCGGTTTATACTTACTATTTATGCCCTGATTGTTGGAGAGAGGGTTTAAAAAATAGAAATGGAAAAGGATTCTGTTCTAACTGTGATTCTTTTAAAATTTCACGAAATCAATGTATTAAAAAATAAAATTATAATAAGCAAAGTTTCATATTAATTTCAAAAGAAATTAGAATGTTTAATTTCCTTATGAACAAATTTGGATTTTTTTTAGGTATCTTTACTATATTAATGGTATTTTTTCAATTTATTCCCCTAGGGATAAATTTTGGAGTTCAAGGGGTATCTTCAATATGGATGTTAACTTATTTTGGAGTGAAAAATCCATTATTGAGCTCATTTTTTAAATTTCCACTGGAAATCTTCACCTATGGAAATAGACAGGTTTTTTTATGGGGTATGATTATTGATGATGAGCTTTACCCATGGTTTGAAATGAATATTTTATCTTTCATATTTTTATTTATCACCTCTTTATTTATAGCAATTTTATCGATTGTTGGAAGTATAAAAGAAAATTTGTTAGGAAAAAGGTTAATAACCATTAGTTTAATCGCATTAATTATTGTCTTCTTATATTCAATCATAGGAATCCCAATATACAGTCAAGAAATTCTCGGAACGCAATTCGGATATTTTGATATATTTTTATATCTTAATTATGGATTTTTCGTTTTAGTATTAAATTTAATTCTAGCATTAATTGCTTATATTAAGCATCCCATTAATGAGTGAGGTGAATATTATGGCAAGAAAGCTTGGAATAATAGGTGGATTGATAGCATTCATATTAGCTGTTTTTAGTGAAATACCAATTTATCCGCCTGAACGTTGGGTAATTGATTTTAAGATTTTTACCTTAAATGATACAGAAATCTATTTCTGGGGCTACTTAATTAATGAAAATATTAGTTTTAGCTCAATCCTACTCCAGTTTCCTGAAAACATTTTAGCTTTAACAATATGGATTACAATTATTTTAATTGGATTAATTTTAATAATGGCTTCAACAACAAAAGCAAACCCAGCAAATTCGAAATTATTATTTAAAATAAATAATTTATTACTGATTTATCTTCTTTCCACATTTGGGGTAATAATTCTAATACAACTTTTATATGATTTTACAAGAATTTTTAGTGTAATAGGTTTGGGGTTTTACTTAACATTAATACTTCTAATATTAAATTTATTTACCCTAAATTCGCTGAAAAAAGATTAATAAATAAAAGGATAAATAATTCAATCTAAATTGAATCTATACTTATTATAAGCAGCTCGTGTTAATCCTACATAATTATCCGAAATTTTATAATACAACTTTCCATGGATTAGTTTCTTTTCCACATAATCGTTTTTTAAAGTGTGATTTAGAGAGTTTAGCATTGTGCCTAATGTTACTGCTCCCATAAATTTTTGTTGCTTCTTAGCAATTCTTATTAAATCTAATTCTGAATGCCAATTACCATCAAGTAATCCAATTAATATATCATTTTTGACTGGAGTCTTAATGTCTTTAATTTTGTTAAATAACTGGGAATAATCAGGCTTATAGTATTTCTTAATTATTTCATACTGATCAGAATTATTATTTTGAGATTCTTCTATTATAAAACACCTTTATGAATTATTCTAAAATATAATATCAGTATAATATTTTTAATAAAGTGTATTATGCTTGTAATATCTACACTATACAGAAGATATGTAATGATAAATCAAAATTAAATAACTATAATAAGCCTTCAGGAATTCCTTCATTATAATATTGAGCACGTGTTATCCAGTTTTTAGAAAATTCAGGGATTAAAGCTAGAATTGACCCTCCTACCCATACAGAAAAAATTCTCTCTCTTGGTGCGATTATTTTTATAGTTTGACTCTTTTTTTTTCTTCTTGCTAATTCTAATTCTAATTCCTGATAAATCCGTGATTTCAAATTAGGAAACATAGACGAACCACCAGATAAAAAAATATTATTTAATAGATCAGGCCTGATGTCTAAATCGCATCGTTCAATACAATCCATTATAGCTTGTGGTAAAGGATCAACTTCTAATTCTAAAGAGGGATTAAATAAAAGTTCGGGAACTTCAAATCGTTCTTTGCTTAATGATATTGTTGAACCATCTGGTAAAGAATAAGGTTTTTCATATTGCTCAAATCTTTTGAGATCTTCTTTATAATCCAGTGAGACAAAACATGCCTTTTCTTTTAAAGCTCTTACTAATTCCCTTCTAATTGAAGAATCAGCAGAATATCCAATTTCTCCTAATATTTTTTCCATATATTTTGTTAATTCTCTTCCTCCTATATCTAATATACGAATGGCGTGATCTAGTTTATATCCTTCATAAATAGGTACAATTCTAGTGATACTATCACCTATTTCTATAACTAATCCCGTTTGGAATCCCCCAGAATATAAAGTTAACATAGAATCTAACACAGGATAGAATGCATTACATTGATAATGATCTAAAAAGATATCAAATAACCTCGCTAAATCTTGATGAGGAAATAGAGGATGGATGGCAAAAAGTACATTAACAAGACCAGGATCTACTCTTAAGTTATAGAATATATAATCAATTATTTTCTCAAAATAAATCCAATCCTGAATTCTTCCTTTTTCAATTGGATAAAATATCTTGTATAAACCTAATGATTGTATCTCATCTCCGACGTAGAATTCTTCTTTTTGGTCTCTACCGAATTCAAAGTCAATCTGTTGATACTTTGGTTTTCCTACAATTGTAAAAAATACTTGACTAGGCGTATCTTCACCAGCAAATCCGACTTTAGAAGCGAATTGTCCAATATCTAGCACAACGGTAAGATTTCCCATATTCTTATATAACTATTTTATTATTACAAATTAATTTATTAATTTCTTCAATTAATCTATTTGTTTTTATATTAAAAATCTATTTCTTTCTGAAAGTAATCACGATTTTTATACTAATAGAATCTTTAATGGAGTATAAGTAGTTTCAGGTATAAATGCTTCACCATAAGAAGCATTTATTTCGTTTCCTCTTAAAATAGCAGTATCTTCTGCCCAATCCAATACACGCTGTAATACTTCTTTTTGGGAAACATAGACAATATTAAATATTTCCTTCTTCTTTTCCCAATATTTATCAATATCTACCACAACAAATACTGAACCTTCAATATATTCGAATTTGCATGAAGGAGATTCATAATAATATACTCCTAAGGGAGTCCAATTCCTTTCATGACCTCCATAAGCTTTTCCTGTTGAGCAGTGATAAATTGCTTCCCGAGTGATATAAGATAGATTGCGATGCACTCGATGAAAATCAGAATAATGAGGAATTAAAATTACTTGAGGTTGGATATCTCTAATTAAATTTGTGATCTGAGAAATAATATTTCTGTTTATCTTTAGGTCAGAATAATTTAATTCGATTAGCTTCCCTTTTATAAAATCTTTCACTAAATTTAATTCATTTTGTCTTTGCTCCAATATTCCTTCTTTTTGAGACTGTTTTGCATATCCACCTAATCCACTTGTCGCTATAACAACTATTATTTCAGCTCCCAATTCTTGATATTTCAAAATAGTACCACCACAGGAAACAATTTCATCGTCAGGATGGCCAGCAAGAATCATTATTCTTTTCGGGACTACAATTGGAAGCTCATTTTCACACAAAAGATATTGGAAATCATTCATAGAATATTATTAGTCACTTAAAAATATAAAATCTTTTTTTCTATTTATTAACTATAAAAATAAAGGTTTAAGTCTAAACTATAATTAGAAAAAATAGATTTGTTTTATTCGCCTCGCATAATCTTCTTTAGACGATTTAACTCTTCTAACATCTCGTCTCGAAGTGAACTTAAACCCCCGCCTGGTTTTGCAGCTACTGGCATACCTGGCGCTGCAGGAGATGGTGCTCCTGGAGCTCTTGGAGGTCCTGCGACAGGTGCTGCTGGGGGACCGGATCTTTTAGCGAATGTAGGAGCCTTTCCCACTCCTCCAGGAGGGGCTGTGGAAGGTGCACCACCTGATGTTGGTGGAAGTTTTGGAGCAGGCGGTAGATTCGGTCTTTTTGGTGGTCCAGCACTAGGTGCGGCAGGTGGACCAGAAGTAGGTGCTTTAGGTGGACCTCCACTTGCGATTTTCGATGGAGGTCCTGCAGCTGGGGGTTTAGGAAGCCCAGAAGTAGGAGGTCCAGAAGCTGTTGTTGTTACAGGAGCTGCGGGTGTTGCTCCTCCACTTAGCAAATTAAATAAAGTACTTGCTGCTGCAGTTTTAGCATTTGATGAAGGAGCAGCGATTTGTGTAGAAGAGGTGCTAACAGTTTGAACTTCTGTTTCAACAGTAACTTCTTTCAAGTCTTTTAATGCTTTATTTAATGATTTTACGAAGTCACTAATCCCTTTTACAGTATCTTCAAGATCATCTTGTAAAGAAGTCAAACCTTTCTTCATAAAATTAATTACGCGTTCAATCTTTTTTTGTTCTTTTGAAACCAATGTAAAATCAAATCCTCGAAATTTATTGAAAAGTAGGTTACTATATACTTATAGTGATAATTCTATTTTATTAATTTATATTTTTGTTTTTATGTAATTTATAATTTTTGAAACTTAAAACCATAAATGATATTATAACTTGCTAAAATCATAAGTAAAAAAAATAACAATTAAAAATCCTAAATCTAATAATATTATATATCATATTTCATTAGAATTTTTAATAATTATTTTTTGAATACTAAAAGGTGTTAAAACCAAATGCCTAAACGTGAATTATTCATTAAAAGAGTATATGAAATCGTCAATGAACTCAAAATTCCGTTAATTGATGAGCGGGTTTATGACAAAGTAAATTTTGGAACTGGGGCTGCTATTGCTCGAGTGGTTTTTAAGTTCGAAGAAGATGAATCTGTTATTCGCGGGTTCTTAGGATTGGCTGAATATTTTCATACAGTTGTAATTAAGAAAGGGGACCAATTCTTTATTCCGCATGCTTCGATTCTCTTCCAACTTATAAGTTCATAAATTTTAATTTTTTTTACTTTTCTTTTATAAAATGATCTTGAGCCTATTCTATATTGGTACTATAATATTTTGAATTCTTAAGAATCTCTATTATTTCTGACTCTGGAACATCATACCAATGACGATAAGCATCGGCTACTGCAAACCATGCAGTATTTCTAATATTAGGACAATAAATATTATCAACTTCACGTTCAATATTTTTTATTGTATGTAATGGAGCGGTAGGGACACTTATGATTATTTTTCTAGGTTGATATTTTTTAATCATTTTAATTGCTGCTAACATAGTAAATCCTGAAGCAAGTCCATCATCCATCATAAAAATAATTTTACTTCTTATATTTTTTAAATATTTTTCTTCAAGATTCTGCTCCTTATTATAGAATCTGAGACGTTCTTTAATTTCACTATTGGTTAATTCCACAGCATTTAATACTTCTTTTTCTGATAAATTTAGCCGATTTAATAAACTTTCATTTATTAAGACCGTCCCATCTGTCGTTATAGATCCGAAACCAGCTTCAGTATTAAAGGGTATTTTAATTTTTCTTACGATTAAAATGTCATATTTAATATCTAGTCTACTACAGAAACCCTCTGCTACAGGAACACCTCCATTTGGAATAGCAAAAGCAAAAAAGTTATTCTTATCTTCAATTAAAACTTTTTGGAGCTGGTTATTTTCATTAAGAACAAATTCAGCTAATATTTCGCCTGCTACAAACCTAGACTTATAAGGAATGTAATTCATAATTATTAATTAAAAAGAAAAATTTCAATTTAATAGTTTTATTGTTACAAAGAAATGAAATTAGGTATGCCTAAATGCATTAAAAAATAGTTCTTAATTTTTTATTATTTAGTATCCTTTGATTAAATTAATGTTCTTAAATTCAATTATTATATACTTAAAGTCATATTAAGAATATTTATATAATTCTTTACCTTATTAAATTATAGTAAAATGTATGAAAGCGTAAGTTTAGATTCCTCTGATGCTGATGATGACATATGGAAACTAAGGATACTAAAGGTAAAATTATTAAAGAGACATTTCCATCTGAAATTATCTCAATTGTGGGAGATATTCTCGCTGGTATTGTTCTATCACTTTTGATTTTACCTTTTGAAAGTTTCCTAATTTTAATTTTAATTATTCCTGCCCTGCTTTCATTAAGAGGAAATATAAGTGGCCCTTTCATCGC
Source organism: Candidatus Hodarchaeota archaeon (assembly GCA_048887165.1). GTDB lineage: Archaea > Asgardarchaeota > Lokiarchaeia > Sigyniarchaeales > SOKP01 > SOKP01. The sequence goes on from JBHLJZ010000050.1 coordinate 14,909, forward strand.
TAGAACCTCTCGAGATTTTATAATAGGAGAGTTTAATGGGAGGACCTGGTTGGAAAATGTGTTAGCTACCTATTCCCTTTCAATGGTAACGGCATTTCTTATTGGTATATTTAGTATTTTATTAAATTTTATTTTAGTTCGATTGTTTATTTTGCCTTTAGGAATACTTATTGCCATCCCAGTTATTTCGATATTACTCACTTTATCTGTATCAATTCCATGTTCAACACTTTTAAATTATTTTGCCTTTAAACGTGGATTAGATCCTAATAATGTAGTAAATCCTATTATGACAGCAGTCGACGACTTTTTTACTGTTATTAGTTTTTATTTAACAATTATAATGCTGGGGGTTCCATAATTGGATTATTTTAAAAAAATCTTTAAAGAGTCAATTATAATTGTAATTATATCATCAATTTTGGGTTTAATTTCTGGTACACTCTTATCTAGTAGTGAAGAAGTTCTTTATACATTCCCTATTATCCTTTTAGTCTTGCCTTCATTAAACTCATTAATAGGAGATATTTCAACAGTATTAATTTCTCGATTAACTTCACATCTATATATTGGCACTTTATCCCCTAAAATTCAAAAATCAGACAGATTAAAAGAAGATTTTTATGGATTACTGATAACAATATTATTAAGCTTAGCTGCATTAATTACCTTAGGATATATCGTAGGAATGATTACAGGAATAGCAATTGTGAATCCTTTTTTGATTATAGGCATTTTGATATTAACTATTTTATTGCTTTTTTTTATACTATTTACTTTTCTATTTATTAGTACTATTTTTATTTTTAAAAGAGGGAAGGATCCCAATAATTTTTTAATACCTTTCGTAACCTCTGCTGCTGATTTTTTAACACCCTTATTTATAATTATATTTATCTATATATTCATTTAGAATTAAACCAAAAAGAGTGAGATAAACATAAAATGCAAGGTAAAAAAAGAAAGAAGTTTAAATATCAGCCTTTATCATTAAAAGAAATTCTAAAAGAAATGAAGCAACATATTGATCTCATGATAGATTTAGCTTATAGTGCAATAAAATTTGGTAGTAAAGAAATTGCTGATGAAGCTTCTAAAATTGAGAAGAGGATACATGAACTAACATTCTTGTTGAATTTACAAATAATCCAAACACAAATCGGTGGGGTTAAAGAAGCTAAAAAATTGGAACCAATTGTGGTAATGGGTTATTCGATTGATAAAATTTCTGATGCTTTAGCTGATATTGCGAGAGTTGTTTATATTAATAGTGACATATGTCATTTTACACAGTTATTCTGGGATGAAGTGCCAGAACCTATTGTTAAACTTTCCGTTCGTGAAAATTGTGGATTTATCGGTGAAAATCGTCAAAATATTCATTTCAGATCGAAATTTGGAGTAGATTTAATTGCAATTAAAAGAAATGGTCAGTGGATTTTCAAAAGAGACGCAAAAATTCAAAGCAATGATATATTAATAATAAAAGGAGAACTTGAACCAATAAGAGAACTGAAAAAAATAGTATGTGACGAAGAAGCAATATCATTTCAACTTAAAGAAGAACCAATAGAAAAAGAATTCGATCTAACTAATCCTGAAATTTTCGAAGAAATTCAAGAACTTAAAAGGGATTACGTTTATATAACAGATATCTCTGAAACTATGATTGAATTAGCTTTAGCAGCATTATTTTTTAACAGTTATGAAGTTGCTGAGGATGTTGTAGAAATGGAAGAATTAATGGATGGTCTTAATATAGCATTCGAAAAAGATCTTCTTTATTTTGCCCATGTAATAGAATCACCAAGAGATCTTAATGGTATAATGAGGATAGTTTTTTCATGTGAACAAATAGCAGACGCTGCAGCTAATATAGCTGAAAATATTCTGAAAGGATTTGAACCACATTCTATTTTACAAAAAGCAATTGAAGAAACATCAGAAGTAGTAGTCAGAGAAACACTTTCGGAAGACTCATACTTTAAAGATAAGACATATAGAGAATTACAAGACAAACGATATAAAAGAGGTATTCATATAATTGCCTTAAAAAGAGAAAATAAATGGATCTATAGTTTCAATCCTGATTTTATTTTCGAAAAAGGAGATTTATTAATCGGGTTAGGCCCTAAAGAAACTATTGATCAATGGAAAAGATGTGTACATCCAGAAAAATATAGAGAAGATTAAAAATTTAAGGAGAATAAAATATGGATATAGAACAAAATAGAGAAAGATTTAATAATACTATGCAGGAAATTAATAGCATTATTAAAATTAATTTAGAAACACTTGATTTTTATAAAGTTAATCAATTACTCGAAAATATTGTTAAAATTTATGCTAGTAATAGAATGGTTTTCATCTATGGAGCAGGTAGATCAGGATTTATTGGACGTTGTTTCGCACAGCGATTAATGCATCTAGGTATTAAATCTTGTTTCGTCTCTGATACAATCACGCACCGTTTTACTAAAGAGGACTTACTTATTTTAATTTCAGGGAGCGGAGAAACTACTTCTCCTGTATCCATAGCAAAAAGAGCAAAAAATATAGGGGGAGGAATTGTCCTAATAACTGCTAATTCTTTAAGTTCAATAGCCCGTATATCTGATCTGGTAATTGAAATTCAAGGTAAAAGTAAAGATAAGGCTCTTCTTAAAGATACTTTTGCTCCTTACACAAGTCTTTTTGATATTTCAACCTTAACGGTATTAGATTCAATTGGAAGTGCATTAATGAAAATCCTAGGAGTAACAGAAGAAGATATTAATAGACGCCATGCTTCTATTGAATAAAACCGAGTAATAATTAATTATTTAAGCATCAAGAAGACCTATTATAAATAGATGCTTATTTAAATTATCTAATTGAATTAATTTTATTAATGTTTGATATTTAGTGAAATTTATGCACGAATATATCTCAGTGAAATATATTTCTGAAAAGAAAGGTAGAGGGGCATTTGCTAGAAAGAATATTAAAAAAGGGGCTCTTATAGATAACGCGCCTGTGATCTTAATTCCAAATGATGATTATTTAAAAATTCAAGATACTATTATATATCATTATTGTTATATTTGGGCAGATCCAAAGCACATGCCTGAGTTTGAAAATGCTGTTACATTTAGTAAAAGTCAATTTATCAACCATTCTTATAAACCGAATGTTGCATATTATTATGATTATGAAAATAAATCAATTCAATTTGAAGCGATTAGAAATATTTCTAAAGGGGAAGAATTAACGATGAATTATAATGGAAAAGTAGATGATAAAACTCCAGTTTGGTTCGAAGTTGAAGATTAATTCATTTTATTAATGATCTTAACGTAGCTAAATTCATTATATCTTCTTTCATATCTTTTCCTTTTGGAGTTTCTAATACTCCAGGAAGGCTCTTAAATCTCTCATCATTAAGAAAAAAACCAAATGGTTCCTTTCCTATTTTTCCTTGTCCTATATGAGTATGGCGATCAACTCGAGATCCTAATTCTCTTAAAGAGTCATTTAAATGAAATGCAAATAAAAAATCCAAACCTATAATATCATTAAACTCATCCCACATCTCTTCATAACTTTTTTTAGTAGTAAATTCATAACCAGAAGCAAATGCATGGCATGTATCAAAACATACTCCTATTCTTTTTTTGTCGTTCACTTCATTAATAATATTTTTTAAATGGTGAAATTTACGACCTAAATTATGTCCTTGTCCTGCAACAGTTTCTAGTAAAATTTTAACATTCGAATTTTTCGTTTTATCAAATAATTTATTGATTTGTTCAGCAATTCGAGTTAATCCGGTTTCTTTATTCTCGGTTTTATCTTCAATATTATAAGTTCCTGGGTGAATTACACTATAAGCTAATCCTAATTGATCTGCTTTAGTTAATTCATCTAACATTGCGATATATGATTTTTCTAGCTTCTCTTTATCCGATGTTGCTAAGTTTATTAAATAACTATTGTGAGAAAAGATTGGCCAAATGATCTCTTCATATTCTTCCTTTTTTTTTTCAAATTCATCTATTTCATCTTTTTCTAAGGGTTTAGATACCCATCCTCGGACATTTCTAATAAAAACTTGAATAGACTCACAATTTAGTTCTACTCCTTTTTCTAAGGCCAAATATTTTCCGCCAGAAACACTCATATGAGCTCCCAATCTCATTTTATAATCACTAATTTGAGTTTAATATTAAATTAAGTTATCAATATAGATAGTAAATATAATTTCTTAATTATTCTTCTGTGTTTATTATTTCATAATCCAAATTATCTAAAATCTCTATTATATCTTTCACTTCAAAATTCATGTGATATTCTTCATTAGCATCTGATAAATTGGTTATACAAAAGGGGCATACGGAAGTAATTACAGTAGCATTTGTTTGTTTAGCTTCTTCTAACCGCTCTCCTGAGATCTCTATAGACCATTCAGGGAATCCAATCTTCACACCTCCGCCTGCACCACAACACCATGTATTTCCTTTACTTCTCTTCATTTCAACTAATTCTATACCAGGAATTTGTCGTAACACATCTCTAGGCTCATCATAAACTCCCATATGTCTCCCTAGATGACATGGATCATGATAAGTTATTCTTTTATTAAATTCAGATTTGAATCTAATTTTACCTTCATCTAAAAACTTTTTAACTAATTCGATAGTATGATAGACCTCAAAATCATATTCAAAGGCAAATTTAAGCCAGTCTTTTTTTATTGTTCGATAACATCCCGCACAAGAGGTTATTATCTTTTTTGCTCCTGAATTTTGAATTTGTGCTATATTATAATTGACAAAATCCTTAACAGGTGATATTTGACCTGTTCTTATAATTGGACTACAGCAACAATGTTCATCTATTAAAGTGAAATTAATTTTAGCTTTTTTAAGAAATCGTATTGTAGCATCTCTTAAACCTTTTTGACGATAATTTGAGGTACACCCTATATAGTAAACCCATTCGGCATTATCAGGCAAATTGTACTTTTCTTTTAGATCTTGATTATTAGAATTAGCTTCACCATAAGGATTAAAATTTTTAGGATTCTTAGTGCGTTCTATAAGAGTCTTTTGTTTTTCGGGACAATATCCATTTTCCACAGCTTTAACTCTACCAGCTTCGATAAAGTCTACGAGGAAATTATTAAACTTTTCAAATCTACAGTTTTCAGTGCAATTCCCACAAGTAGGACATGCATACAATACATTAGCTATACTATCACTCCAATTAAGTTCTCCTTTTATCAAGCCGTAAATCAACCATAATCTTCCACCTGTGCTGTATGTCTCAAACCTATATTTTTTATAGGAAGGGCAATTAATATCCGAATATTCATGAGTAAATTTACAGTAGCCACATCGAAAGCATCTATGAATGATATCTTTCCAATCCTGTTCTACTTTTAATGTAATGTTTATTTCACCTCCCAATTTCCTGGATTCATTATCCTATTGGGATCAATGGTATTTCGTATCATATTGAATAATTTTTTGTAATTAGGATCCATTTTTTCAAGTATTAATTGTTGTCCTTCTAATTCTGATTTCCATGGGATTCCTCCTAATTCTAAAGCTAACTTATTGGTTTCATATAGTGCATTTCTAGCATTTTCCATATCTTTTGGATCAGCACGATTAAATGAATACGAAAAAAAAGTCATAATATTATGAATACCTCCAATCAGTCTTGATCCTAAGGTTGGTATAATTCCATATTTTTTTGATACTTCAGCACCTCTTTTATAAGCTTCAGGAAGGCTCTCCAGAGGCATATTGGCCCCAACATATTCAAAACCACCACCCTTTCTAAAATCAGCTGCCGCTGCGGAAAAAATTGGTTTTTCCAAATATGTTTCTCTAACTCTTTCGGGAGGCTTCATATATCTCGCATTAGATCTCCGATATACTTTTTTGAAAACCTTAATATGAGACTCTATCTCTTCTTCTGATTCTCCAGTAACATAAGTTATAATAAAAACATAACCTTTCATCCAATCTGGTTTATCCTGCATCCCAAGTAAGACATCCTCAGCTAATCCTGTTTCTGTAATCTTGAGGAGAACTTCAGGAATATCTTTCGGATCAGTTAATAACCCGAAAACAACCTCGCGAAATTTAGGTTTATGATGTAATTGAATTGAAAGTTTTGTAACAACCCCCATAGTGCCAAAGGAGCTAGTAAATAAACCAATAAGATCTGGAATAGGTCCCCGAGTAAACCAATAATTAGAAACTGCACAAGACCCCAATTTACATATATCTCCATTTGGAAGAATAACTTCTAAACCATTAATCATAGCCGCATGATCACCATATCTCTGAGACAAATAACCTGAACCATGAATTAAAACATTGCCTGCTACTGTTGCTGATGGAGGTGCATCAGGAATTGGTGGTTGTAGATTAGAATAATTCTCATTGAGATATGATAAGAGTTGCCCAGTTGTGACACCTGCTTCAATTAAAGCATACTTACTCAGTTCATTAATATCAATTATTTTATTCATTCGTTTCATATCTATGACAATTCCTCCTTTCACAGGAATAATTAATCCACTTAATGTTAAACCACCCCCCATTGGTATGATTGGAATTTTTTCTTGATTAGCTAATTTCACAATCATTTGTATTTCCTCCACTTTATTCGGCATTACCACAAAATCAACTGGTCTTGGTTCTGAAGCCCCTGGATCTTGCGAATATATAAAAAGGTCTTCTTCATTATTGGAAACATAATCATTCCCAACTATCTCTTTTAATTTTTCTAGAACTTTTTCATTCTTCATTATTGCCACATCTTATTATATTAATTCAATTAATGTAAATAGAAACAATAATATTGAACAATAACATTAAATTATTATTTTAGTAATAATAATTCAAAATTAATTTTTAATAATAATAAATCTAGTATTAAAATTTAGTCGCCTTTTTTGTCGAATTGTCTGAAAATAGGTTTAATTATAAATTATGAAGATTCAAATCAAAAAAATTGGCTTGATTAGATTTGGTGGAGCATTTCTTATTCTTATTGGACTAATTTCATCAATATTTTTAGATTTATTTGTATTAGATGCTTGGATTGTTTCTCTTATTACTCTTTTAATTGAAATTCCCTGGATTTTGTTAAGTATATTAATAAAATTAGAAATTAATTATTTTAAAGAGAATTTGAAACTTATTTCAATAGTATTGTACGTTTTTTTTATAATTTTTGTTGTTTTGGGGCTTTTATTAAGCCCTAATTTATCAAATGCACTATTATTCATCTTAATTTTGATCTCAACATTTCTTCTTGCTGGTTGTTGGCATTTCTCAATTTCTATTTATAAGAAAGAAAAGATTATTGCCATTTTGGGAGGTATTGGATATGGGATATTAAGTATATTTTGCAGATTTAAAGTGTTAGGGATTTTATTTGGACCTATAACAAGTTTAACTCCTATTTTTCTCATTAGTGTTGGATTTATTCTAATTATTGCGATAGAATATTACATGATGAGAAAAGGCTTGTTAAAGTATGTTTAGAATATAAAGACTTTTTAAATTGACAATATATAAAAAATTTATTTGAGAGTATAAACCATTAGGATTTTTTATAAATAAAAAAAAAAATAATAATATATCTATTAGGGTTTATAAGCACTAATCTTTACGCTGACTATTGTTCGTGCAATTTCCTTTAATTCTTTGAGAGATATATTATTCTTTTCTATGATTTCATCAATTTCTTTGCTATACATAAAGAGATCTATTGGATAACTTACTTCACCTTGTATCTTTACTTCCTGAAAACCACTCTCTTCCATCAGTTTTATGTAGTCTTCTTTTAAAATTGCCCCTGAGATACATCCAGTGTAAGCATCTATAGATTCCTGTATAAATTCGGGAAGCTCTTTTGTGACAACAATATCAGAAATCATTAACCTACCCCCTGGCTTTAATACTCTGAAGGCATCTTTAAATACTTGTCTTTTATTAGGTACTAGATTAATGACACAATTCGAGATTACAATATCTGCTGTACCATCAGAAACCGGCAAATGCTCAATTTCCCCTAGTCTAAATTCAACATTTTCAAAATCTCCTTGTTTCGCATTCTCTCTTGCTTTTGAAATCATAGCAGGCGTCATATCGACACCAATTACTTTACCAGTTTTTCCTACTTTTTTTGATGCTAAAAATGCATCAAAACCTGCTCCAGAACCAAGATCAATAACAGTTTCACCTTCCTTTAGAGACGCAAGAGCTATTGGATTTCCACACCCTAAACCCAAATTTGATCCTTCTGGAACGGCATTAAAATCGTCATCCATATAACCAATAACCTTGCTAATAAGAACATTTTTATTACTAGAACATCCGCAGCTAGGAATTTTATTTTGATTATTCGACAAAGCAACTTTAGAATATTGTTCTCTTACAATTTCTTTTATTTTTTGCTCACTTCTCATTTTAATCACTTAAAATTTTTAATTATAATAGAAAGTAAGGATCCGAACTATTTAAAGGTTCCGATCCGAACCATTCGGATCCAAACCTTTAAATTTTTTATAGCTCTATTAATAATTATGAGCAATAAAACAAATCAAAACAATATTAATAATGAAAATTCATCTTCATGTTGTGAAGATGGTTCTGATCCTGAGAGTTTTAATAAAGTTTTTAGGTTAATATATAAGATTAATAAGCGGATCGAAAGAATTCAACGTAATTCTGTTCAACAAATGAATATGACACCTGCTCAATATTTAATTTTGCGTCAACTCTGGGAAAAGGATGAATTAAGTCAAATTGAATTAGCAAAAGGGTGTTCTTGTTCAAAATCAACTATCACCGGCATAATTGATACGATGGAAAAGAATGATTTAATTCAAAGAATAGAGAGCCAAGATGATAGAAGAAAAAATTTAATTAAACTGACGAAAAAAGGAAATGAGGCAAAAAAAATATCAAATAAGTTAGATAATTCATTAAACAATTGCTGTCAAAGTCTTGATGAATTTGATCTTAAAATGCTATTAGGATTACTTCAAAAATTATTCGATTCCTTGAAACCTGGTATAAAATAAATATTGGTGAATTTAATAATGAATAATACTTTTTGTATTAAATCTCAAGATGTTTTAAAAACTGCTTTAAAATTATCTAATAAAAAGAAAGAAGATTTTCAGGTTGCACCTTTTATAATTATTTACTTCTCGAACTTTCTTATTAAGTATTTAGAGAAAGAACTTAAGCTAAAGAAGGATGAATGGCTTTTACCTTATCACCCTTATGCTTCAGGATTTGTTTTTAATGGAAACTATGAAGGAATACCTATTTCTGTAATACAACCGCCGATGGGTGCATCACCTTTATCTTGTGTTATTGAAGATCTAATCTATTGTGGAGCAAAAGTGCTACTACTTGTTTGTGGATCTTGGGGAATTGGAAAAAAAGTAGAACTATTAGATTATATCATCCCAACCCATACCTCGGGGCCAGATGGTACTTCGGTTTATTATTCAAGAGAAATTGATGAAGAAATAGAAATTGATCATGAGATTTTTAATATCATTCAAAGAGAAACTAAAAAAAGAACCAGCAAAATTCATTTTGGAAAAAATTATTCTATTGAGGCTTTTTATCAATTGAATAAAACTCAAATTTTGAAATTGCAGCAACTAGATTTCATATCAATAGAAAATGGAGAATTAAATGTTATTACTTCAATTTGCCGTTTAAGAGGAACTAGATTCGGAGCAATATTTTATAGTTATTTTAATCCACTAGTTGGATGGAATGTTCCATGGTTTAATGATGATTATCGTATGTGCGTAGAACTCCAAGGTGAAATTGCTTTAGCTACAATCAAGGAAATTAATTCTAAAAAAAAAATAGTTTAAGGTTTTTAAATCAAAAAAAAAGATTAGCTAATCTATTCCAAAATTCTTTTAATTCTTGTATTTGGAAAGAAAACTTTAACCCTTTCGAAGATGAGACTCAATTCTAAAAAATACTGGAACTTTTTTTGAATCTAAATGATAACTCAAAAGAATATCTAATGAAAATTAAATATATTAATAAATATCGAAAAATGTTTATAAATAAGTAAAAATCTCAAATTTAAATTATAGGTTTAGATAATATGAATAAATTATCAAAAGATCAAATTGAAGCAGCTAGTAAGGTACTTGGTAGAGCTTTTCAAGATGATCCTTTATTTATACATTGTTTTTCAGATCCCATTGAAAAAAAGAGGAAAATTACTATTCACTGCGAGTATATGATTTTACTTGGAATGGTATCTGGGGAAGTATATATTACATCAAGTAATATTGAAGGTGTTGCTGTGTGGCATCCTTATGGAATAAAAGATCAGACAATAAGAAACCATTCTAAGGATATTATTAGAAGATTGCGAAACGCCAGAAAAGAAGATTTTTCAGATCCCTTAGTTTTAGAGAGAATAAGTAAATTTGAAGAGATTGCTAATAACTTTCAAAAAGAACATGTGAATTTTCCTCATTGGTATCTAAGTATTATTGGCGTAGATCCTAAATATCAAGCAATGGGTTATGCAAGTAAGCTTCTAAAAAGAAAACTTGCTGAAATTGATAAACAAAATTTACCTTGTTTTTTACATACTGAAAATGGAAATAACGTTCAAACTTATGAGCATTTTGGATTTAAGATGATTGGAAAAATGAAAGTTCCTAATACTAATTTTCATTTTCATGGAATGCTTCGAAAAGAGATGAAATAATTTTAAAAATTATGATCATCTAATCTTTTCCAAAAATTACTCAAGTTTGTTATATTAAATGTAAATTTTAATCCTGTTGGTTCAGATGGCTCTTCTTTGAAAAAATTCGGAACGTCGTTCATTCCTTGAATAATTCCTGCTCTTTTATTAAATTCGATCTCAGTTCGCAAAATCGTTTTTCCAATATTTATAATATCTTCACATCTAAGATTTAAATTGTACATTGCATTTATTGCATCTGCAACGATTTCCATGTTTTCATAACTAGGACCTATAAAATAACAGCAACCCATAGAATCCATAACTGCAGTATATACTTGAAGCTCAAAAGATAAGTCTAATTTCTTATCATTATCAGTAAGTTCACCATAGTCTTTATG